>NZ_CEYAVF010000005.1:9445-108390 GCF_982785585.1 Reinekea sp.
GAACCAGCAGTGGCTGATCCGTCGGCGATCACAACCGAACCCCCGGAAGAGACGTTTTCTGAGTCGGAAACGCTTATCGATCAAAGCCCCGAGGCCGATTCGGAACCCGTCCATGAGTGAACAGCCGCTAAGCGATTTTATCGCCGATTGCGAGCAGCGGGTCGACACAGAAATTCATCCAATCTGCCAGGGGCGTTTAACCCGAATGGTTGGCCTAACCTTAGAAGCTGTTGGTCTCAACGCCAGCGTCGGGCAGCGCTGTCAGGTCATCGATCAACAGCAAGTCATCGAGGCCGAAGTGGTCGGTTTCCACGATGAGAAAACCTTCTTAATGCCGATCCAAGCGGTGCATTCATTGCGCCCCGGCGCGCGTGTGGTGCCATTGGAAACTGGGAATGATCTGGTATTGGGCGATGAATTGCTCGGACGAGTAGTGAACGGCTTTGGCGAGGCCATCGATGGGAAGGGTGAGTTGCGCTGCCGCGTGCAACAAAGTTTGAATGGTTCAATTATAAATCCACTTCATCGGGCCCCCATACGTCAGCCATTGGATGTCGGCATCCGCGCTATTAACTCGCTCTTGACGGTGGGTCGCGGGCAGCGTTTGGGACTGTTTGCCGGGTCGGGTGTGGGTAAGTCGGTCTTGCTTGGCATGATGACCAAATTCACCGATGCCGACATCACCATCGTCGGGCTGATCGGGGAGCGGGGCCGTGAGGTTAAGGAGTTTATTGAAGATATTCTAGGCGAGGATGGCTTGGCGCGCAGCGTCGTTGTCGCCTCGCCGGCCGATGATGCGCCATTGCTGCGCTTGCGTGCAGCCCAATACACCACGGCGATTGCCGAATATTTTCGTTCGCAAGGCAAGTCTGTGCTACTGCTGATGGACTCCCTTACCCGTTACGCTCAGGCCCAGCGCGAGATTGCCTTGGCCATCGGCGAACCGCCGGTGACCAAGGGCTATCCGCCGTCAGTCTTTGCACGCATTCCACAACTGGTTGAGCGGGCCGGCAACGCCGAAGTGGGCGGCGGCTCCATTACCGCCTTTTATACTGTGCTCACGGAAGGCGATGACCAGCAAGATCCGGTCGCCGACGCGTCACGCGCCATCTTGGACGGGCACTTTGTGCTCAATCGGAAGCTGGCCGAAGAGGGCCACTATCCGGCGATCGATATTGAACAGAGCATCAGTCGTGCGATGCCTCAGGTGGTGTCGGATGAACACCTGAAAACGGCCCAGTCGGCCAAGCAGCTCTGGTCGACCTATGCCCAGAACAAGGATCTTATCGCCATTGGTGCCTACACCAAGGGTACCAATCCAGAAATCGATAAGGCCATCAGCCTGTATCCGACCTTGCGCGATTTTTTGCGCCAGGGTTTGCGTGAACAGGTGCCTTTCAAACAGTCCGTTCAGCTATTGACGGGTGTTGTCAACTCAGCCCCGGCCGCAGCCGCTGCCGGAGCGGGTATGGCCGGTGGTCGACCCTTGCGTCAGAATCGACCGGCGGCCCCGGCTAAGCCACAGTGAAGCGCTCGGTCCGGCTGGGGATTGTCGAAAAATTGGCCAAGCAGCGTGAAGACCAGGCTGCGCAGGCTTTGGCCCAGGTGCGCGCGCAACTGGACGTTGAGAACAACCGGTTGTTGGAGTTGGGTCAATATCGCGAAGAGTACCTCGGCTATCTCGATCAGCAGGGGGCATTGGGCATCAGTATGCAGCAGTGGCGCCGAACGCAGGGCTTTATTGATCAGCTGGCGGATTTGGCGCAACGCCAACAGATTACTATTGACGGCTGGCACGCACGTGAACAGCAAGTCTTGGACAAGTGGCAGCTGCTCTATCAGAGACGCAAGAATATTGGCCAATATATCGACAAGTTGTCTATCGAAGAAGTCTTGGTCGAGGACAAAAAAGAACAAAAGGTGATCGATGAATTGATCAGTCAGCGTTTTCGTTGAGTTTTCTGGTGCGCAGGCGCACAATCTAAAATTTTTCCTAGGTTACGTATAAGTATCGCTAACGCTCTTTAGGCGGTGGAGTATTGCTGAGTTAGGCAATTGCAGCAAATTAGTCCTTAAGCGATAAGGGCCTAGATCCGGCAGTTCTGCCTAAAATGCCGTTAAAAGCGTTTTACTGGGTGTGGGCAACTGTTTTAAATGTCGTTAAAATAATCACAGCATGAAATGGACGTTCTGAGCTTAGTTCCTTGCCCTGATGGAGAATAATGGAGAAGGAACTACAGTTATAGGAAATGTGGCACATAAACGAGGATTGAACATGGCAGTCACTGCATCAACGAACGGTAACACGATCAAATTGAAGGTTTCAGGTCGATTTGATTTCAGTTCCCATCAAGAATTCCGGCAAATTTACGAATCGGTCTCGGTCGAGGTCACCAACTATATAGTCGATATGGCCGAAGCGACCTACTTGGACAGCTCAGCCCTGGGCATGCTGTTGCTAATGCGCGACCACGCCGGTGGCGATAACGCCAATATTGATATAGTCAACTGTAATGAAGATGTTAAAAAAATCTTAACCATCTCAAACTTTGGGCAATTGTTTAAAATTAGTTAAGACGAGATACGGATGAACTCTTCACTGCGCATTTTGATCGCTGATGACAACGAATCCGATCGGATGATATTGCGCAGTATTGTCAGCAAGGAGGGCCACGAGGTCATACTGGCGGCCAATGGTGAAGAGGCCATTCGTCTGTTTTGGGAGCACCGACCCGATCTCATCCTACTCGATGTTATTATGCCTATCATGGACGGTCTATCCGTCGCCAAAGAGCTGCGCAGCCGGCTCGCAGAAGACTATGTTCCCATTGTATTTTTGACCTCTCTGCAAGACCCGGAGTCACTGGCTAAATGCCTAGACTCTGGCGGAGACGACTTCCTCTCCAAACCCTATAATAGGGTGATTTTAAAAGCCAAGATCAAGGCCTTTGGCCGTATGCGTCTTATGCACGAGAAACTGCAGGCGCACAATCGTCAGATGTTGATCGAACAACAGGTGGCGAAAACCATTTTCGATAATGTGGCCCATTCCGGTTGTCTTGATCTGGCCAATATCTCCCACAGCCTGTCGCCCTTATCGGTCTTTAACGGCGATACGGTATTGGCCGAGCGCAAACCAGACGGTGGTCTGCACCTGTTTTTGGGTGATTTTACCGGTCACGGTCTGCCTGCGGCCATTGGTGCGATGCCGCTGGCGGAGATTTTCTATGGTATGACCGCCAAGGGTTTTGCCATGGAAGAGGTGTTGCGGGAAATAAACAGTAAGTTACGCGGGATCTTACCGGTCGGTGTATTTTGCTGTGGGTGCTTTGTCGAACTCAATTTTTACGAAAAGCATGCCAAGATATGGTTGGGTGGTTTGCCCGATATAGTGTGTTTCCGCGCTGAAAGCCAAACAATCGAAACCTTTAGAGCCAGCAATTTGCCCTTGGGTGTGCTCGACGCGCATCAATTTCAGCCTGAATTTATCAATTTAACCATGGCCGATAATGATGAACTTTTTATCTGGTCCGATGGCATTATTGAAGCGCGCAATGAGGCCGGGGAGTTCTTTGGCGAAGACCGTCTGCAGGCGATATTTAAACAGTCTGCCGTCGACACCCTGTTCAGCTCGATCCTGACGGCGGTCGAGCGGTTTGTTGGTGAAACGGGCGCAGATGACGATCTGACGCTGCTCAGCGTTAAGATGGTCGATATGGATGTACTTGGCCTGCCTGATCTGGAAAATAAACGGGGCTCGCTGGTGGGGCCCCAGGATTGGGAACTGTCCTATACCTTGGGGCCTTTAACACTGCGCGGCTTCAATCCCCTGCCCATGGTGTTAAATATCATAACCGAAGTCGAGGGCTTGCGCGGTTTGAGTGGTCAACTCTACACCCTGTTGGCCGAACTCTATTCTAATGCTCTTGAACACGGTGTCTTATCACTGTCCTCTGCGCTTAAATCATCGACAGATGGCTTCAGCGCCTATTATGCCGAACGCGAGCGACGCTTGTCGGTACTCACCGAAGGCAAAATCATCATTAGCGTCAGCCATTATCCTGAAGCGACCGGCGGTGTGCTTGAAGTGACTATTAGCGATAGCGGGCAGGGCTTTGATCACCAGCTGTTTTTAGCCCGCGACGTTTCCGACGACGGTTGCAGTGGTCGTGGCTTGCGTTTGATCGATGGCATCTGTGAAGATTTTTATTACAACCCAACGGGCAACGCAGTCACCGCGTTACTGCGTTGGCCTTCGAGCCGGTAGGCCGCACCATGTCGAGCGCGCGCGTGGATAGGCAAGTCTTAACAGAATTACAGAGTCTATTGGAAGACGACTTTTCAGACCTGATCGCGATCTTTATTCGGGATGCCCAGCACCGACTCGAGCAGTTGAGGGCGGCCATCACAGCACAGGACCTTAGCACTGCGCGGATGTCGGCGCACAGTTTAAAGGGATCGAGCGGCAATATGGGCTGCGTCGAATTTAACCAACTCAGTGATCAGATGGAAGACTACGCCAAAGCCGGTCAGCTGGAGCGCTGCGAGGCCCTTATGCCGGTCTTGGTGCAGGAGGCTGAATGGGTTTTTGGCGAGTTGAATGGCCTGCTGATAAACCCATGAACAGGCCCCTGTTAGCCACCATCGATCCCTGTTGCATGCTAATGGGATCTATATATTCCCCGTATTATTGATCTCCCCACCGTAGTTTGCGCGCATTTTAAAATTCTTAAACATGGCCCCAGGATTGCATTAACTAATGAAACCGCTCAACTTAGGTCTTAGTGATTATGCTGTCTTATCTGATGCAGGCCATCGAAGTAAAGAACCAAAACACCCCGGCTACAGCGCGAAACGTCGCCGCCAAACGCTTAGAAGATCACGAGCGGGCTGATGAGCGGCGTTTCGATCAGTTGCTCAGCAAGACCGAATCGGTGGCTCGGGTTGCCGATCGGCAGACAAAATTGGCCGCTGACGATGCACAGCTGCGGGAGGATAGCGGTGAGGATTTGCCGCAATCTGACTTGTCCGATCCGGTAGAAGAGATGGACAGTGAAGGATTCTTGAACTATCTGATGGCAAATGCTGGTCTGCTGGCGCCTTCCAGTTCAGAAGCCGCGCGCGCCGGACCACCATCACCATCGCTAACGCCATCGTCTTCGCCGTCTGCAGAAACCACGGATGTGCAGGCAGGTTCGACAGAAGGCGATGATGCCAACCTACTGGGCGCCGATACTAAACCCAATACGCCGGCGGTGACGGTCGCCAACGCGCAACGGGTCAACACCATGGCGCTGAGCGCCGCAACCGACAGCCCAGCGGCGCCGGTATTAAGGCCTTTATCAGGCCTCGGCTCGATCAATGAGCCGTCGGCTCGACCCGCGTTGGCCGCCACTCCTAATCCTCTGGCCGCCAAAACAGATGAACTCCTCAATCGTCCCATGAAGCTCGATTATGCCGGCAGTGAACTGTTTGACAAGATTCAAATGATGACCCGAGGCGGCTTGCAACAGGCGGTGATCCGTCTCGATCCGCCAGAGCTGGGTGCTTTAGAAGTGCGCATACTGGTGCAGCAGGATCAAACTCAGGTCCAAATAGTGTCCAGTTCAAGTGTGGTACGCGACCTGTTGGAGCAACAGTCTACTCGACTGCGAGAATCCTTGGCGGAACAAGGTATGGCGCTGGCTAATTTGGATGTACAGGACTCATCTAGCCAGGGGCAGGGGGGCGCGACGCGCGACGGTGGCTCTGGTGTCAATAATGCTCCGGCCGAGCCTGGTTTCGATGGCGTGAGCGAACCGGCCGCCGAGGTTATCCAGAACCTCAGCCTGGTCGATCAATACGTTTAAGGGTGGCAGCATTTTGACGGTTTCAAAAACCCCCAATCTGAATCAGATAACGCACAATGAATTTGTCCCTTGGCAGGTAATAGACATGACGGGCTTCGACGAAACTTTGATATACTCCGGGCCACCTTATGGCACACTGCTTGCTGTTTTTTAAATAACCGAATGTTAGGACCGAATTATGGCCGATGAAGATATCCCAGTCCCTGAGGGCGAGGCGAAGGGCGGAGGCAAACTCAAGCTGATATTGATGATCGTATTCGGTGTTTTGCTTATTGCCATCCTGTCTGTTGGGGGTACCTGGTTCCTGTTGAAGGACAAGATGTCTGCCGCCGAGCCCTTGGCAACGGCAGCAAATGGCATGGCCATTCCGGCGCAGATGCCGATCGCAGCTTTATATCATGCGATGCAGCCTGCCTTTGTGATCAATTATACCCAAAACGGCAAAATGCGGTTTTTACAGGTAGAGTTGTCCGTATTAACCCGAGATCCGGCCGTTATTGCGTTGCTCGCGCTGCACAATCCATTGATCCGGAATAACTTATTGGATGTATTCAGTCGCCAAGATGTCGCGCAAGTAGGCAGTGCTGCGGGCAAACAAAAATTGGCCGATGAATTAACCGCCTCCGTTCAAGATATTATGAAGGCCGAAATGGACGATCCTGGTATTGAGTCCGTTTTATATCGCAGTTTTATTTTGCAATAGGGTGAAGTAGTGCAAGATTTACTTTCGCAAGACGAAATTGACGCCTTATTACATGGCATCGATGATGGCGCTCTAGATGACGACTATGGCGCCGAAGATGACGCTGAAGCAGAGCAAGAGCAAGAGCGAGCAAAAGAAAAAGAAGTAAAGGCGACCAGCTCCTACGATTTGACCAGTCAGGATCGAATCGTGCGCGGCCGAATGCCGACGCTGGAAATGATTAACGAGCGGTTTGCTCGCTACACGCGTGTGAGTATGTTCAATCTATTGCGGCGCAGCTGCAATGTGGCCGCCGGTGGGGTGCAGATCCTCAAATTTGGCGAATACCTGCACACTCTGTACGTTCCGACTAGCCTGAATTTAGTCAAGATACGGCCATTGCGCGGCACGGCGTTGTTTATCCTCGACGCCGGCCTGGTGTTTAAGTTGGTTGATAACTTCTTCGGCGGAGACGGGCGGCACGCAAAAATTGAAGGTCGGGAATTCACCCCTACCGAAGTCCGCATCGTGCAGAAGGTCTTAGATCAGGTCTTCGAAGACATGAAGGAAGCCTGGAGCGCGGTGCTGGACATCGATTTTGAATATATAGCGATGGAGATCAATCCCTCCATGGCTAATATCGTCTCACCCAGTGAGGTCGTGGTGGTCAGTACTTTTCATGTCGAGCTGGACGGTGGTGGTGGCGACATACACATGACCATGCCCTATTCGATGATTGAACCGGTGCGCGAAGTACTGGATGCCGGCGTTCAATCGGATATTGACGAGATCGACGAGCGCTGGGTTGAGTCCCTGCGACACGATATGCTCGATGCTAAAATAGAAATTAACGCTACGGTAGCCAAGCGCGAGATCAAATTGAAAGAGTTGGTAGGCCTCCAGGCCGGTGACATTATCCCGATCGATTTGCCACCCTTTATTACCATGACGGCCAATTCGATTCCCCTATTCGATACCACGTTGGGCCAGTCCGGTGACAATCTCGCGCTGCGGATTGAAGCCATCTGTAAACCGGTCACAGTCGATCTAGGGGGCATGAAAAGCAAGCTGAAGTCCATGCGTACCAAAAAGAAACCTGAAAAGGCCAGCTAAGCCCCATCAGACACCCAGTTTTAGGAGATGTAAAGATGAGTGATGACAACCCAGATGGTATTGATGTTGATGCGCTAATTGATGGTCTTAGCCCGGAAACCGATGATTCCGCAGATGAATGGGGAGCCATGGGGGATTCGGCAAACGGCGATGTTGAAGTCGCGCCGCTTGAGCAATTCAAAGACAGGGCTGGAAAAGGCTTTAGTGAAAATAATCCTAATTTGGAAGTCATACTCGATATTCCAGTCACCATTTCGATGGAAGTGGGCGCGACCAAGATTCCGATTCGGAATCTGCTTCAGCTGAACCAGGGCAGTGTGATTGAATTGGATCGATTGGCGGGTGAGCCGTTGGATGTCCTGGTCAATGGCCGACTGATCGCGCACGGCGAGGTAGTCATGGTCAATGAAAAGTTCGGCATTCGCTTGACCGATGTGGTTAGCCAACAAGAGCGGATTCAAAAGCTGAGTTAAAGCCCGATGTTTTAGGTATCGGCAAGTCGCTAAGAGGTTAAGTTCATGGTCGGTTGGGGTCAAAAGCCTTTAGGGCTGGGGTTGTTAGGCCTGGGGTCGGTCGGTCGGGTGTATGCCGAAGTGGGCGTTTCAACGGCCAGCCAAGACTATCTTAAAGTAATTTTAATGCTGATCTTAGTAGTTGGCCTTATCTTTGCGTGTGCATGGTTAATACGACGGATGTCTGGCGGTGTTGGTCTGAACCAGAAGCACATTCAAGTGTTATCGGTAATGCCCTTGGGTACGCGCGAAAAATTGATGATAATTCGAGCAGCATCGGAATATTTATTGATCGGTGTGACGCCTAATGGGATTCAAACGCTACATCGTTTTGAAGAACCGATAGACTTGAACGGCCCTGCTCAAACCAGCCCGTTTGCCGACCGACTTAAAGGTCTGTTAAAGGGTTTCGATAGTGAACCAATGTCTCAACACAAAAATTCACCCAACGACGGGCGCAAAGACTGAGTCCTGGGTGGCGTTAGCCCGTGCAAGTAAGGTTCCCTTCGCGTTCATACTGCTCTGTTGCTTAACTCCTGCAGTCTATGGTGCCGGCATTCCGGCGATTGAGTTCAATACCGCCGCCGATGGCGGTACCAGCTATTCAGTGACCATCCAAATTCTCGCCCTGATGACGGCCCTGACCTTCATTCCGGCGATTCTCATGATGATGACAGCCTTTACGCGCATTATCGTTGTCTTCGCCATCCTCCGCCAAGCCATCGGTCTGCAACAAACACCGTCCAACCAGATGCTGATTGGTTTGGCCCTGTTCCTAACCTTTTTTGTTATGGCACCGGTCTTTGACCAGATCAATGTCGATGCCATCCAGCCTTATATGGCCGAAGAAATTCTCCCGTTAGAGGCCCTAGATCGGGCCGTCGCGCCGTTAAAGACCTTTATGTTGGAGCAGACTCGTGACAGCGATATGACGTTGTTTATTCGCTTGGCCGGGGAGGTGGATAATTTTGACACGCCCGAAGACGTGCCGCTTAATATTTTGATGCCAGCCTTCGTGACCAGCGAATTGAAGACCGCTTTTCAGATCGGGTTTTTGCTCTTTATACCCTTCCTGATCATCGATTTGGTTATTGCCTCCATTCTGATGGCCATGGGTATGATGATGCTGTCGCCCATTATTATCTCCTTGCCGTTCAAAATCATGCTGTTTGTCCTAGTCGACGGTTGGGCCATGGTTATGGGTTCGGTCGCGTCCAGCTTTAATATGTAGGAGCCAACCAATGAATGCGATGAATATCGGTGATATTTTCTCAGAAGCGCTCTTTATAGTGGTACTGATGGTCAGTGTGATTATCGTTCCCAGCTTGTTGGTCGGTTTGATCGTGGCCACCTTTCAGGCGGCGACCCAAATTAATGAGCAAACCCTAAGTTTTTTACCGCGCTTGCTGGTGACATTGTTGATGATGCTGGTCTCAGGACCCTATTTGATCGGTAAACTTGTGGATTACGTCAATAATATATTTCTCAACATCCCCCTGATGATAGGTTAGCCGGATGCTGGAAATTTCCGATGCCATGATCGCCAGTTGGGTCAGTCACTTTATGTGGCCGTTTTTCCGCATCAGTTCTTTTCTCGTCATCGTTCCGGTGATTGGTTCACGGCTCATCCCGGTGCGTTTGCGCTTGGGTCTGGCGCTGGTGATGACCACCGCGATCTATCCCGTGCTGCCGCCGATGCCCATTATTGAAGCGCTTAACACTCAAACAATCGTCATAATTCTCGAACAGGTGCTTATCGGCACAACCCTAGGGTTTCTGGTCTTCGGTATCATGCAGGTGTTTATCCTCGCCGGCCAAACCATTTCCATGCAGATGGGCTTGGGTTTTGCGTCGATGGTCGACCCCGCCAATGGGGTGTCGGTCGCGGTCTTGAGTCAGTGGTATCAGGCCTTGGTGACGCTGGTCTATCTGGCCATTAACGGTCATCTGATTACGCTTGAGGTGGTCGTGGACTCCTTCTACTCATTGCCCGTCGGCGAAGGTCTGTTTACCGCACACGCATGGAAAACCTTGGCCGATTTCGGCGCTTGGGTCTTTCGCGCCAGCTTGATGTTAGCCTTGCCGGCGGCCTCAGCCTTGCTCTTGGTAAACATTGCCTTCGGTGTGATGACGCGTGCGGCACCGCAGTTGAACGTATTTGCACTCGGTTTTCCAATTACCATGCTCGGCGGTCTGATCATTGTTTGGGCCAGCTACGCCGCAGCCAGCCCGTTGGTCGAACAGTTTCTAACCATCCATGTCACGTTAATGAGAACCTTAGTCGGTTTATAGGAGCTTGTGATGGCTGAGGAAGATTCCTCCCAGGAAAAAACAGAAGAACCCACGTCCAGGAAACTCGAGAAAACGCGCGAGGAGGGCAACGTCGTGCGCTCGAAAGAGCTCAACACCAGCGCTATCTTGATCGTGTCGGCAATCTGTATTCTGGTATTTGGTCCGTTGATGGGCAACACCCTAATGGAAGTGATGCGCTTCTGTTTTGATTTCGATGCCCGTGCCAGTTGGGACACCAATATCAGCGGTGAATATTTCTTGGCCTCTATCTATGCCGCCTTTACCGCGCTGTTACCTTTCTTTGCTCTGCTGCTGTTAACCGCGCTGGCTGCGCCGATGAGCCTGGGTGGCTGGAACTTTTCGACCAAGGCCTTAGCCCCGAAAGCATCGCGTATGAATCCCTTCTCGGGGCTCAAACGGATGTTTTCAATGAATTCCTTAGTTGAACTGCTCAAAGGCTGGGGTAAGGTCATCGTTGTCGCCACATCCGCCATCCTGGTGTTATTCGGCCTGAAGGATCAGTTTCTATCGATGATTTTTGAACCGACCCCAAACGCCATTGCTCACGCCAGTAGAACCCTGGCCTGGTCCTTTCTATTGATGGCCTGTAGCACGTTGATAATTGCCCTTATTGACGTGCCGTTTCAGATTTTCAGTCATGCCAAAAAACTGCGCATGACCATGCAAGAAATTAAGGACGAATATAAGAGCTCTGAGGGTAAGCCGGAAATTAAGGCCAAAATTCGTCAGTTGCAGCGCGATATGGCCAATCGACGCATGATGAGCGATGTGCCCGAGGCCGATGTGATCATCACCAACCCAACGCACTATGCTGTAGCGCTAAAATATAAGCCGAACGAGATGCCGGCTCCGCTGATGGTCGCCAAGGGGGTTGATATGGTGGCACTGAAGATTCGTGAAATTGGCGGAGAGTATAAGGTGCCAATTCTGGAGCTGCCGGCCTTGTCGCGATCTATTTATCACCACACCGAGATTGGTGGCGAAATCCCCGAAGGGCTCTATATTGCCGTGGCCCAGGTCTTGGCTTATATCTATCAGGTGGAGCAATGGAAAAAAGGCAACGTGCAGGAAAAACCACAAGAACCGTCGTATCCCATTCCAAACGATTTACGCCAAGATACCTAATGGGAACCAACTTGCCCAACGCCAGGCTGGGCACTTAGTGGCCTAGGCCTTAATGCAATAGCCGATCCAGCAGCCAAGCCAGACCGAACAACGGCGCCTGATGGAGCAGATAAAACAGCAAGCTGTGTTGGCCCAACCAAGCAACGGGCCGCCTGAGCCAACCCAACGGCATCGAATAGACGCCCCAAAACTCGCGCTTGGCCAGATATATGCCGATCAACACCATGCCGAGCCAGGGAATCAGACGCGTCAGATCTTGAGTGCCGCGCGGCAGATGCAGGGTCGGTTGGAGTGCTTGGTAGAGCGGTGCCAGGTTAAACCAGTCCAGCAGATTGTAGAGCAGGAAGATTGCCACCCCAGTAATCAAGGCCGTCCTAGGGGCTTTGATAAAGGGCAGGGCCAAGACCGATGCCACGGCAATAAAATGCAGCACGCCAAACCAAACCCAGGACTGCGGGTACATCAGGTAGGTGGTTAGGCTAATCACCAGAGCGCCAGCGATAATTTTTACTTCACGCAGATAGAAATGGCGCCATTGGATCGCTTTGCTGTGGCCCAGATACAGGCCGGCGCCGACCGCGATAAAGAAGAGTGTGACGATGAGGTAGCGAAACCAACTGAAAAATCCGCCGTTCATTTCGAACCGAAGGAAGCCAAAAGCGCTTAGGTCATAGCAAAAATGGAAACCGGCCATCAACAGAACGGCCAGCCCCCTGAGCTCATCGACTAACGGGATGCGTTGGCCAGTGTGAACTGCACCGGAGTTCACATCAGACATGCTTGACATTCATTAGGCAAAAAACGGCATAGTGAGCAAAGTTGCCATTAGTTCGCGTCTTTGAGGTCTGGCATCGGCACACTGGGCAGATAGACCAGTTGGTGGTTGGGTTGCGTTACCTGCCAAGCCAGTTGATGTTGCACCGTTGCGGTGGAAGAGCGCCAAGAGGATTTGAGGATCAACCGATCGGCAGCCAGTTCGTTGGCGTAATCGGCCGATGCCGGTTGCGCCTCAGCGCTAGGGTCGGAAAGCACCCGCTGCGTGACGGCCGGGCCATATTGGCTGTTCATCAGCGCCAAAATCTGCTGATATTGGTCTACCGCCTGCTGAATATTCGCCGGATCGTTGGTGGTAAATAGGAACCGTCCCTCGATCAGCATCAGGTCCTTGAACTGATAAACAATACGCGCCTGCTCAACACCGGGAATATCAGCCTGGTAAATTAGATAGTCCAGTTCACCGATGGGCGTCAGATTGAGCCTGCTTTCAAGCGCGCGGATCTCGGCCGGCGACATGCCCCACGCGGCCTCACCAAAGTCTGCCCCATGAACTGGAGCAAAGCCCAGCACCATTAGGCAAAGCGCAGCCAGGCCGACTCTCTGCAACTTATGCAGCCGGCTAATTAAACAGATCAAGGAGTTCATCGCCTGATAAGGTATTAAAGTCCTTCAGGACCCGTTCTGGTTTCTTCGGTTTGACAACTTCCGGCTTGGCTTTGGCGTCGGCCTGAGCTTGGGCCAAACGTTGATTCGCCGTATTGAGACCGGAGCTGCTGTCCTTCAGGCCGTTTTCTTCCAGGAATTGTTGATAAGCCGACTTCATGCGCTTATGTTTATGCTTTTCCAAGCGGTTGTGGCTGGGTATTTTGCCCATCTCGCCCTGCTTGATAAAGTCTTTCTTCGATCCTGTTTTTACACCCAGTAGGCCTTTCATAGACCGGGATTTTGACTTGCGTGGCATACTTCGTCCATTAATGTGTTAATAATTGGGCTATTATAGACTGTTCTGAATCATAAATATCGGAACTATCTATGGAATACCGTCAATTAGGGCGTACAGATCTAAAAGTGTCTAAAATTTGCCTAGGTACTATGACTTGGGGCGAGCAAAATACCGAAGCCGAAGCCCATGCGCAGATGGACTATGCCTTAGCGCATGACATTAATTTCTTCGATGCCGCTGAGATGTATCCCGTCCCGCCCAGGCCGGAAACCCAGGGCCGGACCGAATCCTATATAGGCACCTGGCTCGCCAAAACCGGTCATCGCCAACGATTAATCCTGGCCTCAAAGGTGGCCTCGACCGGCATGGACTATATTCGGCCCGATGCCAATCTGCGCGCCGAGCAGATTGTCGCGGCGGTAGAAAGCAGCTTGGAGCGCCTAAGAACCGACTATATCGATCTGTACCAATTGCATTGGCCAAGCCGTTCGACCAATTTCTTTGGCAAGTTGGGCTATAGCGCTAGTGACAACGCGGACCAAGACGTTGCCATCGAAGAAACCCTGATCGCTTGCGATCGCCTGATCCAGGCTGGCAAGATCCGCCATCTCGGTCTGTCCAATGAGACGCCCTGGGGTGTCGCCGAATTCTTGCGGGTGTCTCGCGAATCCGGCCTGGCCCGGGTGGTCTCAATTCAAAACCCTTACAGCCTGTTGAATCGGACCTTTGAAGTGGGACTGGCGGAGTTTGCGCATCGTGAACAGGTTGGTCTACTGGCCTATTCGCCGTTGGCCATGGGCCTGCTCAGTGGCAAATATCGTCACGGTGCTAAGCCGGAGGGTTCCCGACTGTCGTTGTTTACCCGTTTTCAACGCTATAACTCGACCTTGGCGGAAAATACCACGGAGCAGTATTTGACCATTGCCGATCAGTTCGGTCTCGACCCGTCTCAGATGGCACTGGCTTATGTCAGTAGCCGCTCCTTTGTGACCAGTAACATTATTGGCGCCACCAATCTGGTGCAGCTGGCGAGCAATATTGCCAGCGCCGAGCTGAGCCTGAGTGACGAGGTGCTGAGTGCGCTTGAGGCCGTTCATGCCAGTCAGCCGAACCCTTGTCCCTAAGGGCTAGAGAATCTTAAGACCGATGCGCGCAGCGCTAATATTGACCACCGACAGCGTCAGTTCCGGGCCCTCTATTGGCAAGCCAACGATCTTGGCTTGGACCTTCATGCCGACGCACCAGTCGGTGACCGGGGTCGTAGGTCGATGGATGCCGATGCCGCCGTTCGAGATGTCCCGGGTTTCGACCCGCAGGCCCTGACCCTGATCCAGGGTCATCTGAACAATCATCTTGATCGGTGTGCGCGGATGCTGTCGTTGGTCATCGTCCATAAGGCCTTAAATGACCGAATAGGTTAAAGGATTGCTGTGATTTTGGCCGATCCTCACCATTGATCCCTGAGTTGGCGCAGTGCCAGAAAGCGCCGGCGGGTAGACTCGGTATTGGTTTCGTGGATCTGGGTGATATGCTTGACCTGGTCCGAATCCAGATTTAGGAAAAGGTTGTAGCGACACTCCTCGTGCCAGCTTTGTATCGCACGCTGGTCCGGGCTCTGCTTCTCAACGGCCAGCAAGGTTTCTGCCGCCGCCTGGTTTTGGGGCCCATGGTGCAGGGTAAACTTCAGATTGGTCACCAGATAATCGTGCCCGCTGTACAGTCTGCTGGTCGGCGTTAGCCGTTTGCTCAGACGCATAACGGTATCGAACAGGGTGTTGGCATCGCCGGATTTGACATTGCCGACGCCGGCATTGAAGAGCGTATCGCCACTGAGGATGAAATCCTCACTCGGTCGGTCCGCGTCCTGATAGAGGTATACACTGTGACCGGGCGTATGACCCGGTGCCAACAGGTGGGTTATCGAGTGTCGACCCAGCACCACCTGCTGTTCGTCGTCGAGCCAATGATCGGCCTCGAACTTA
Organism: Reinekea sp.; assembly: GCF_982785585.1. Taxonomy (NCBI): domain Bacteria; kingdom Pseudomonadati; phylum Pseudomonadota; class Gammaproteobacteria; order Oceanospirillales; family Saccharospirillaceae; genus Reinekea; species Reinekea sp. The sequence continues at coordinate 24,742 of NZ_CEYAVF010000005.1, forward strand.
GCCTGGCAGGTGCTCGGGGCAAAGATCGGCGCACCGGTCAGCTCTTTCAGTTTGTGCACATGTCGAATATGATCGTGGTGCTCGTGGGTAACCCAGATTTGTTCAATAACTAAGTTATTGGCCTGTGCCAAGGCTATTAGATGTTCCGCCGAGAACGGATCCACGGCCGCCGTGACCCGGGTCTGGGGACAATAGACCAGGTGGTTATAGTTATTGGCGGAGTTTGGCACATGAGTACGGAGTATTTGCATATTATTCACGTTAACTTAATTTAAATTAGTGTAGAGGTTCTAACCCTTATGGTGAAGTTTTTTGCCGTTATTTCACCGGCTAAAACCTTGGATTTTGAATCCGAGGCGCCGACCGATGTTCGCACCCGTTATCGCTCTGGCGACCAGGCAAGTGCCCTAATCGGCCACTTGGAGGGGCTTTCGGTGGCGGAAATACGGAGTTTGATGCACTTAAGCGAGCCGCTCGCGCAACTCAATGTCGATCGGTATCACGCTTGGCAGTCGACCATGACACGAGCCAACAGCAAACAGGCCTTATTTGCCTTTCAGGGCGATGTCTATACCGGCCTGAGTGCCAATACCCTGACCGAGCCACAGATCGACACGGCTCAGCAACGGGTGCGCATCATCTCAGGTCTCTATGGACTGTTGCGGCCGCTGGATACCATTCAACCCTATCGTTTGGAGATGGGCACCCGACTAAAAACTGAGCAGGGTACCAATCTGTATCAATTTTGGGGCAATCACATTACCGAACTGTTAAATGCCGATCTACAGGCTGCCGAAGCCGATATCTTGATCAATCTGGCGTCACTGGAGTACGGCAAGGCCATAAACCGCAGCCTGGTAACGGTGCCGATGGTGACGCCGGTCTTTAAGGATGAGAAGAATGGCGAATACAAGATAATTTCCTTTTTTGCCAAAAAGGCGCGCGGTATGATGATTCGTTACCTATTAGAAGGGAGCATCGCCGAACTGAATGATATCAAAGCCTTTAATTATGGCGGTTATCAATTCAGTGCGGCCGATTCGGATCAGCAGATCTGGACCTTTAAACGGCCCAGCCAATAAACACCCACCAATAAGGACTTTTATGCGAATTTCTTTGCAGGCCTGTATAGCTACTAGCGTTGTGCTGCTCATGGCGAGCTGTGCTCAACTGTCACCTCAACAGGTAGACTTTGCGCCCACAATCCGCACCGACGGGCTCATCCAAGGACAAGGAACGGTTAGCCTAGAGGTCAGCGACAAGCGCCCAGGCAGTACCATCGGCTTGCGCGGGGGGGCCTATGCCCAGAGCGCGACTATTACCGCGCAAGCGCCATTGCGAGAGCTGATCGAACGTTTGGCCACGCAAGTGTTGGCAAAATCTGGCATGACGGTGACCACCAGCCTACCGGAGACGCGCATCGACATTTCGCTTGAGCAACTGACCTATGCGGTGACCCCATTGCGGGCGAGCATCAAACGCTCAACGGCGTCGGCCGAGATCAGCGTTAAGGTCGAGCGGGGCAATATGACCTATGTGAAGAATCATACCACCAGCCAATATATCGATACGGTGGGCTATGCCAGCGAAGAGAAGAATTCGGTTTTATTGAATGAGGTATTTGACACCGTGCTGGAGAATTTATTCAGTGATGCGGGGCTGGAAACCTTCTTGAGCAACTAACAACCCCTGCCATCGGCCATCGATGGCGACACTGAGCCTAGAGATCGTCGAGATTGTGTTCACTGAAATAGCTGGCCATGAAATCGACGAAGGCTCTGCTTTTGGCCGACAGATAGCGATTTTCCGGATAGACCACATGGATGGTGCGCACTGGAAAGTTGATTTCGGGCAGAATATGGACCAGCTTACCGGAATCTAGGTGTTCCCGAATCATATAGATGGGCAGGGCAGCGATGCCCATACCATTGAGCGTGGCTTCACAGAGTGTGTCCAAGTCATTTACCGTAAAGCGCCGGTCCTTGTTGGTCAGGCCGGCTTCCTTAATAAAGCGCTTGATCCAGCGCGGTTCGGCGAAATCGATGCCCGACACCATCAAAATAAAGTGATTAACCAATTCATTCAAAGCCTCTGGCTTGCCTTGCTTGGCCAGGTATTCCTTGGACGCGGCCAAGATAACCTTCTGCCGGGCCACTGGCCGGGCCACCAGTCTGCTGTCTTGCAGCGAGCCCAAATGAATGCCCAGATCGATGCCCTCGCGCACCAGGTCCAAGCCTTTGTCGGCCAAGGTAAGGTCAAAGTTCACATTCGGATACTGGATGAGGAACTGCGCAAAGATTTTCATCAGCATCGATCGGCCGAAGGTCGGGGTAGCGGAAATCTTGAGTGTGCCGCGCGGGCTGGTTTCAAGATCCTTGACCATATGTTCGGCCTCTTCCAAATCCTCGAGCAGGCGGCTGCAGCGATTAAAAAACAGCTGGCCGGCCTCTGTCGGGCTCACCGAACGGGTGGTTCTGTTTAGTAAACGCACCCCGAGGCGATCCTCTAACAAGCTGATTTGCTTACTGACCGCCGACGGCGTCAGACCAATCTGATGGGCGGCATTGGTAAAGTTGTTGGCTTTGACGACGGTGGTGAAGATGATCAGAGAGTCCAAGCGCGCCATAGTGCTATTTCCTGAGGATAGTTCGAAGAATAGTGCAAAATAATAGAGCCTCTATTTATAATAATCCAGAGGTATTGATGAAAATAATTTCACAATGCCGTAGTAGCGGAAAATTCATCGGTAAAAAGGGCGCGCCTGGCAGCGGCCTAATCGGACTGGCGCGGGTATTTGCTTACAAATAGATACCTTTTAGCGGTTCAGTTTTTACCTCCGCAGTCGTTAACCCTTCTATCGTTAAGTTGGTTCATTGGGTAGGTATGGGTCGACCAGGTCGATGATACATCCGCCACGAGCTAGAAGGAATTTTTATGATTTCAAATCTCAACTATCCCCAAGGCGCCCCCATGAGCCCGGCCGACTATCGCTCCAGTCAGCCTGGCACGGCGAAAACCGACTCGAACGCCAAGCCAATTGCCACCGAGGCGATGGCCCCATCGGCACCGATCTCGCGTGCGGAAAACTTTAATGTGGAGGCTCTCGTCGAGCAGATTTGGGGTTTTGCCAGTGCGCGCATTGCCACCGCGCAAGCTAATGGGGCAACTGACGCAGAACTGGACTCGCTCTGGCAATCGGCGGAGAAGGGGGTCAAGCAGGGTTTTGGCGAGGCCAAAGATTACCTTGATGGCATGGATGCATTAGATGATCCGCTTACCCTAAAGATTAATTCCGCCTTCGGTCAAATTATCGATAAACTCAATGCTCGCGATCTGAGCACCGTTGCCGCCAGTGCGGAGACACCGATAGCAGCGCCGATCCGGGCCGAGCCTGCCCAGCAGCGCGGGGCCAGCCGGTATCAATACCAACGGCAGACCTTTGCCCTAAACCTGACCACAGAGCAGGGCGACCAGATCCTGATTCGCTCCGTTGCCGAGCAAGAAGCCCGTTTAGAAGACCAGCAGTTCGGGCGTAATTCCTCGACTAACTGGGGCTCGCGCCAATCGAATGAGTTCAGCCTGGTCATCAAGGGTGACCTAAACGAGCAAGAGGCGGCCGATCTAGATCTGTTGCTGGCTCAAGTCAATGAACTGGCGGCGGAATTTTATGACGGCGACTACGATACCGCCTTCAAGATGGCCGCTGATCTGAATATAGATGGCTCGAGCCTAAAATCACTCGATTTGTCGATGAGAGAGGTCGAGCAAAAAGCTGTCTCGGTCTACAGCCAAACCGCTGACCTGCCGGGGCGTTTGCCAAAAGGCCTAGAGCCGTTGCAGCAATATGCCGAAAAACTCATGGCGGCTCAGCTGCATTGGGCCGAGAAATTCAACGCCCCAGAAGCGTTTCTGCAGACGCTGCAAAATCACCCGACTAACCACGGTCGACTGGGTCAGATTGCCCAGCTCCTGCTAGCCTAGTAGCCTCTAACCGCCAAGGGGACCGGTAAAACGGTCCAATATCCTGAGGATTTGTGTACAATCGTAAATTCATCCGGTGCCATTGTGGCAGGAAGTTTACTATGCGCTTGTTTCTCTATCACACGCTCGGGTGCCACCTGTGTGAGTTGGCCGAAGCGGCCGTTCAACAGGTCTTGGATGCAGCGTCATTCATCGAACCGCTGCAAGTGGAAAAGATCGATATTGCCTTAGATGAGCAATTACTCGCCCGTTATGGCGAGACCATTCCGGTGATCAGGTTGGAACATGCCGATGAGATACTCGGTTGGCCTTTTGAGCCCTCAATGGTAGCGGCCTATCTGAGCGCAAACAGAGCGGGGCAAAGCTAGTAGCTCGCCCAGCTAAACCCGCTCAAACCCATAGGAGCCGGTCATCAGTGAAACGCTATTGGTATTTGGTTAGCCAGCCCAGCATCGCCCTATTGCGCAACGCTTGGCCAGTGGAAGTCTATGCTGCCTTCTGCAGTCAGGACGATTACCAATTGATTCGTTGTGAATGGGGCCGATGTGCCATCAATCGTTGATCAGCCTTCGGAGCAGACAATGAAGTCACTATCCGCCTGGTTATTGGCCCTTGCGCTGGTGGTCAGCCCATTGGGCGCCGGCCTTTGGTTTAATCAGGCCTATTTGGGCTGGCTGAATGAATCGATACCCGACGCCAACGCCTATGCTGCGGCCTGGCAAGAGACGGTCGATGGCCAGCAACAGCTGCGCCATCCGGCGGTCATTCACTGGCTGCCCAGTGCTTGTCTGTGTCGCTTGCTGACGCTGCCACATGCGGTGCAGATTAGTGCCGAGGCCGCCGAAAACGGTTTTAATATTTACCAGTTTAATGGCGCCGATCGGGGCTTGGGTGAGATCAGATCGGTGTTATTAGAGCCAGTCCTTGGCGCCAGCCCGACCATTTTAATTACCGATACCAGCGGGCAAGTCCGCTATGTCGGGGCCTACAGTGATGGTATTCGCTGCGCCAGTGGCGACAGCCTGGTTAATAGCTTTATTGCCGATCCGCAGGCCTTACCTCAGCATCGGGTGGTCGGCCTGAACGTTCAGACCTGTCGTTGCTTGACGCCCTAAGGCCTAGGCCGATTCGAATCCCCAGCGCGGGGAGCCCAGTTACCCCGGTGACAGAGATCAAGCTCAGGCGAGCGGTCGCTTGTGACTTGATCGAGGCGCTGCGTTAGAATAGCCCAATAGCCAACAGAGTGATGTGCATGCAACCTCAGACCACGGCCATTAAGGCGCTCTTTGTGTACCCGGTGAAGTCGCTCGGGGGTGTCAGTGTTGCGACGCTGCGTTTTAATAGCGCCGGGGTGGTCAACGATCGGCGCTATATGTTGGTCGATGGAAAAAACCGCATGCTGACGCTGCGCTCTCATTCTCAGTTGTCACAATTTCATCTTGCACAGCTTGAGGGGGGCTGGCAGGTCAGTAATCATAAGGGCTCTGGCATCTTGATCGCGGATAACGCGAGCACCGAGCAGCTGATCGACACCGAGGTCTGGTCGACGCCCATCCGGACGCGAGAAAAATCCTTCGAGGTTTCCGCCTGGTTTTCTGAACAGCTGGATGAATGGGTGCGGCTGGTGGAATTCGACGATCTGGAAAGCCGTTATTGCCCAGTCGATCAACACCAGATGCCCTTTGGCTTCGCCGATGTTTTTCCCTTACTGGTCTGTAATGTGCAGAGTCTCAAACAGTTGAGCCAGGCGGTTAAGTATCCCTTGGCCATGGCCCGATTTCGGCCCAATGTGGTGATCGATGTGCCGGCCGATAGCGAGTATCAGATTGGCGCACTAAAGTGCGAGGAGGGTGGCCAGTTGCTCTTTGCCGAGCCCTGTGTGCGCTGTAATGTTCCGGCCATCGATCCGCTCACCGGCGTCTATCAAAAAGATTTACATCCCCAGTTAAAAGCCCAGCTTAAGCGCGACAGTAAGGTGGTCTTCGGCCTTAACGCCTGCGCCATTCACTGTCGACAATTGTCGGTCGGACAAGTTTTAGTAACAGTCCCGGGCTAAGTTTGCCCCGATGGCCCTAGTCTATTGAGGCACCAAGGCCATCGAATCATTGCTCACAAAGCTAATGCCAGGGGTTGTCCAGGCTGACATACGCCATCCCGTCTTAGTGGTAAGGGCATAGATCTGACTGTAGGCCAATACCGACTTAACATAGCCACGAGTTTCATCGAACGGAATGCTTTCGATCCAGATGGTCATCTCGGTTGGGAAGCGTTCGCGCCATTGGATGACTCGACTCGGGCCGGCATTATAGGCTGCGGTGGCATAAACGGGGTTCTCGAATCTTTTTATCAGATCACTCAGGTAATTACTGCCCAGGGCGATATTGGTGCCCGGCTGTTGCAGATCCGCTGTGGTCGCATAGGGCACCTTGTGTTGCGTAGCGACCTGTCGCGCCGTTCGCGGCATTAGTTGCATTAGGCCATGGGCGCCGGCAGGACTGACCGCCGCGTGTTGATATCGGCTCTCTTGACGCATAACGCCATAAAGCCAAAACGCGGGTAAGTTCAGACGGTCCGCTTGATCTTCGATAAAGGCACCGTAGGCATCGGGATAACGCAGGTGAATTAGATCATAGCGACCGCTCCAACCGGCGGATTGTGACGCCTTGGCATACCAGCCCCAGTTCAACGCTAATTCGGCGGCGCTGTGTTGTACGCCGTTGGCCTGTTCGCGCACCCAAAGATTCCATTCTACTTGCGCTCGGGCTGTCTGGCCGGCCAAAAATAGCGCTTTGGCGCGGCGCAGTTCCGGCTGCTGCGCCAATTTGCTGCTATCCCGTGGGGGATACTGTGGATTGGCATTTAAGCTCGGCTCGGTACCTAGGACACCGGCGGCCAAGAAACCATAGTAGAGTCGCTGGCCACTTAGGGCGATTAGGCTGTTGTCGTCAGCCAGCTGGCCCTCAGTCTTATAGCGTGCCAGACCATACCAATAGAGCCATTGATCGGAGCGTTGCAAGCTCGGACTGAGGTCCTGGTAATACGCCACTATTGCCGGGTAGTCCTCTTGGCTTAGGGCGATCTGTAGGCGCCAATGCTGAACCAGCTCGTCGTCCTTATCGGGATCGGCAATGGCCAGCCAGTAGGCCGCCTCGGGTAAAGGCAGTTTGGCCATGGCAATACCCAGATAACGAGATGCGGTGCGTACATCGGCTGGGTCGATTGCCGGACTGGCCTTAACAATTTGTGACCAAAGATTCGAGGCTGAGCGGGGATCTCGGTAGGCCAGGCGATTCACCGCTGCCAGCGCCAACCCGCGCATCTGTTCTGAGCTGGGATCGTAGCGTTGGCTGATAATTGCGGTTGGGTCGTCATAGACCCGAACCAGAAATTGCCCGAGCTGCTGAGATTCTTGGTCTCTGTAGAAGCGGTTCAAATAGCGCAAAAGGGTGCCGTTGCGGGCGTAGAAGGCCGCGAGCTGACGTTGCCACACCACCGGGGTGGGATCGCTTAGACCGTCCAACCAGCCCTTAAAGAAGGGGTCGCAATTGTCTGGCCGGGACCGTCCAGACAGCCAGAGTTTCTCAATGGCATCCGTATCGAGCGGTTGATCCAATGCCTGACGGGATTCAAAATAATAGCAAATGCGTTCTGGGTCGCTTTGGTTGGCAAAGACACGATTGATCGTGACCCAGTCCTGGCGGCGCACGAGTTCATCACGCCATTTCGGTTGAAAAAACCAATTGGCGGCTCTATTGGCTGGGTTTTGACGAAAACGCTTAACCTGGCCTGCGTCCAGCGTGGTGATGTTCTGAGTCAGCCAATGTTCATGATAATGGGGAAAGAGCAGTTCTTCCTGCCATTCGAACAACTGGGCTTCGGTGAGCTTAGCCTGATCTATGCGCTCAAGCTTGGCGTCGAAATCTGTGCTTGCCACGGCCAGGCTGGACCCGAACAACAATATACAACTTAGGGTGAGACGCATGATGACCACTGCTGGCAAAAGATTGATTCAAGGCTAAAGGATTTCACTCAGAATACAAGTTTCGAACCGGATTATTCGGCCCACAAACGACTTATCTAACCAAATTGAGCATAAAAAAAGGGCCAGCAAAGCTGGCCAATTAGGTGATCGGTCGATCGATCTAAGCCTTAGGTCTTGGTCCGTTTAAGCCGCTCTATCAGTATTAATAGACAGGGCGTCAACAGTAAGGTTAACAGCGTGGCGAAGGTCAAACCGCCGGCGATCGCCGAGGACAACTGCGTCCACCACTGGGATGACGGGGCACCGATGGACATATCGCGATTCACCATATCGATGGTCAACTGCATCACCATCGGGATCAGACCGAGGATGGTCGTGATGGTGGTCAGCAGGATAGGGCGTATGCGCTGGGCACAGGTAACCATGGCCGCCTCGACCGGGGCCAAGCCTTGCTTGCGAATTACATTGTAGGTATCGATCAAGACGATGTTGTTATTCACCACGATACCCGCCAACGCAATGATGCCGACACCACTCATCACGATCCCGAAGGTCCCCCCGGTCACCAGTATGGAAGCAAATACCGCCAAGGTTGAGGTGATAATGGCCGATAGGATCAACACCGCCTGCATCAGGCTATTAAACTGGGTAACCAGGATAATAAACATCGCAAAGAGCGCTATCAGGAAGGCATTGCCCAAGAAGGTCATGGTGTCCTGCTGCTCTTGTTGATCACCGACGAAGCGGAACGCGACATTCTCAGGGAACTCACCGCTGTCGTACAGGGCTTGTAGATCAACGCCCAGATCGGCCACCACGACCGAGACGGTCTCCCCGACGGCCAGATTGGCCTCGACATTAAAGGTTAATTTACCATCGGTGCGGAACAGGTCGCCCTGCTTGTTTTGCGCCTTGCGCTCGATAAAGTTACTGATCGGCACCTGTTGGCCACGCACGGTGATGGTCAGTTCATCGATCTGGTCCAGATCTCGGCCATTAAAGGGATAACGGGCCCGAATATCGACCTCGTCGTCGGCATCGTCCGGTCGGTAGGAACCAATCTTCAGGCCATTGGTGATCATCCTGATCGATGAGCCCACGGTGGCAACGTCGGTGCCAAAGCGGGTCGCAGCTTCTCGATCGACATCGATGCGCCATTCCAAACCGTCCAAGGGTCGGTTGTCGGACACATCCTTAATGCGAACGTCAGCCTGCATTCGCTTGACGACCAGATCGACGGCGGCGCGCAGAGCGACCAAGTCATCGGAGAAAAACTGCAATTGGATGTCGATACCGGTGGTCGGCCCCATTTGGGCTTCCTTGCTTTCGACCACGATACCCGGCACATCATTGGCCGAGTTGACGACCTGTTCCATGATAATGGACGTGCCCGGACGGGCTGGGGTCCAATCGACAAATTCCAGCATCATCACGCCGATGGTGTCTTCCCGATAGTCGCGCAGCGGCGAGGCATTGACCTTGGTGGTCACGGTCTTGACATTGGCCACCTTGAGCACCTTAGCCTCGACCTGTTTGACCAGGGTGTCCCGTTCGGCTAGGGACAGATTGCCCCGCGCGCGCACGACAATAGAGCCGAAGTCGGCATCGACATTGGGGAAAAACTCGGTAGTGGGCGGATTCTCACCGATGGCGAAGACGATAAAGGCAAAGCCGGCAATAAACATCAGCGTCACCTTACCGGCATGGCGCAAAAGCAAGCCAATAAAGCGCACATACATACCGAGGATGCCGGGGATCTTATGGAACTCGCCATGATCGATGGCATCCATGGTCTTTTTCTGATTTTTCGATACCGCGATAGGTTTGCCAAACATAAAACCGAAGGCCGGCACGGCGATCAAGGCCATGACCATAGAGGCCGTTAGGGTGATCAACACGGTTTTCGGTAGAAAGCCCATAAATTCGCCGGGCAAACCCGGCCAAAATAATAGCGGCATAAACACCGCCAATGTTGTGGCTGTCGAGGCAATGACCGGCCAAGCCATGCGCGTAGCGGCTTCGCGATAAGCACTTTTCTTATCGGCGCCTTCCGACATACGTCGGTCGGCATATTCGGTGACCACGATGGCACCATCGACCAACATACCAACTGATAGGATCAAGGCGAACAGCACGACGATATTGAGGGTGATACCCATTAACGAGAGAGTTAAAATAGCCGCTAAAAACGAGGCCGGTATCGCCAAACCGACCAGCACGGCACTGCGCACGCCCAGGGTCCAGACAATGACCACAAACACCAGTAGGGTGGCGGTCAGCACCGAGTTAAACAGGTCGTTTAACTGCTGCTTGATCATCACCGAATTATCCTGGGTAAAGGTCACGGTAATGCCTTCGGGCCAAAAGGGGCTGACCGCCGCGACCACTTCCTTGGCCTGATCGATGGTGGCGATGACGTTTTCACCAACGCGTTTCTTGACTTCCAGGGTCACCGCCGGTTGTCCGTCGACCCGGGAAATACTATTGGCGTCCTTGTAGGTCCGTTGCGCCACAGCTATATCTCTAAAGCGCACCACCGTATCGCCGGAAACCTTTATCGGCAGGTCTAAAATGTCTTCCGAGGTCTCAATCAGGCCCGGCACCTTAAACGAGAATCGGCCGGCTCCGGTGTCCAGATTGCCGGCGGTGACCAACTGATTATTCCGCGACACTAGGTTGAACAGCTCGCTATGGGAAATGTTGTAACTGGACATCTGAGCCGGATCGATAATGATCTCGGCCACTTCCTCGCGCTTGCCGTTAATGGTGGCCTCGAGAATTCCCGATAGCGACTCAAGACGCTCTTTCAGGTCTTCGGCCACCCGGAATAGGACGCGTTCATCGACGTTGCCAGCGAGGGAAATATTGATCACCGGGAACAGCGCTAGGTTGATTTCTTGGACGGTCGGATCATCCGCTTCGGCCGGCAGTTTACCCTTGGCTGCATCCACAGCTTGGCGCACGTCGGTGAGCGCGACATCGATATCAACCTCTAAACCGAATTCCAAGGTCAGGGTTGCCCGGCCTTCGCTGGCGGTGCTGGTGATTTCCTTCAAGCCTTCGATCGAATTTAACTCTTGTTCGAGCGGCCGCACCAGCAGCCGATCGGAGTCCTCCGGCGAAATGCCCTCCAGCCCTGTGCCGACATAGACATAGGGAATGGTGATGTCGGGTTGGGCTTCCTTGGGGATGTTAATCAAAGCGACCACACCGGACAGAAAGACCAATAAAAACAACAAAATAACCGTGCGAGTCCGGTCTAACGACGCATTAATAATACCAATCACAACAGTTCCCCTTAAATTCCGACCGCAATATCAGCGTCGAATGGAACCCTGACCGGATTGGTGACGTCGCCAATGGTCACAAACCCCTGCCCAACGACAATGATGTCAGCCTGGTTGTCCAAGCCTTCGACCCAAACCCCATTCGGATCGGAATGAATAATGCTGATTTCACGAAATTGTACCGTCTCGGCCGCATCGAGCGTCTTCAGGCCCATTAGGCCATCTTCGTTAATAAAGAGCAGGGCGGGACTAATATAATGGCCTTGGAGCAGGCCCAGTTCGACGCTGGCAACCGAGGTCACACCGGACACAAAGCGACCGACCTTGGGAACCGTCAATTCGACCTGGAAGGTTCGCGTCGCCGGGTTGGTGACGGAGCCGATATAGCTCACCGTCGCGCCAACCGTGTCACCGCTGATCAACTCAACGGTGGCCGGTTGTTTTAATTTAAGCGATTGGATGTCTTTTTCCGAGACCGCACCAACAAACTTAAGCTGACTGTAATCATAGACATCGGCAATGGCATCGCCCTGGCGGATATAGCTACCGAGCTCTATATGGGTGTTTTCGATCTGCCCAGCAAAGGAGGCGCGAATGGTAAAGTTGTCCAATTGTAGGGTCAAACTGGCTAATTGTGATTTGGCCTGTTCAAGATTGGTCAGGCTGGCGGCAAGTTGCGCTTCATTGAGCAAGCCCTGCAAGCGCAGTTTCTTGGCGCCCTCGTATTCCAGGCGGGTTTGATCCAAGAAGGCCTGGACCTGACGAATCCGGGCGGGCAGGTCTTGCGTGTCGAGCCGAACGATAACTTCACCGGCTTTGACCGTGTCGCCATCCTGCTTGTAAACGTTGAGCACCTTACCGGTCGCCTCACTGCGAATCGTGACGAACCGATCGGCTTCGGTGATGCCATTAATCGCTAAAGATTGCTGAACTTGGCGTGAAATACTGGTCACTACTTGCACACTTGGAATAAGTGACTTGACAGTGCCGGCGTTGGTAATCACAGTATCGGCCTCTTTTGAGGCGCCTGAGACCATCCACACTATAAAGGCTACGGATATTAAGACCGCTAGAATGGGTCCTGCTAATCTACTTTTAGACACACAATTAACCTCAGTATAAAATTGCGCCGAACATTAATCCGAATTCTTTTGGGCACCTAGTGCCATAAGTCAGTGTTTATGAGTCTAATAATATTTGATCAAGTACAGTTCGCATTAGGGGCCGCTCCACTTATGGATAAGTGCTCCTTTGCGGTAGAGAAGGGCGAGCGTTTGGCGCTCGTCGGTCGCAATGGGGCGGGTAAATCAACCCTACTAAAATTGATTCTCGGCCAGCATCTGCCCGACCATGGGGTGATTAAGTTCTCCCAGGGGATACGGATCGGTCACCTACAGCAAGAACTGCCTGCCGGTGATAAACGCAGCGTAATGCAGGTGGTGCTGTCCGGTGCCGCCGCGACCGGCGATGCTTTGTTTGAGTACCAACAGCTGATCAGCGATCCGGATCCGGATTTCGATCGCATGGGGGTGCTGCAACATATCATCGAAGAAAATGACGGTTGGCATTTTCAAACCAAGGCCGAGACCATCATTACCCGTCTCGATCTAAATCCGGAACAGGCTTTTGATAGCCTATCCGGCGGCTGGCGGCGGCGCGTATTGCTGGCTCAGGCGCTGGTCGGCGAGCCGGATCTGTTGATCCTGGACGAGCCCACCAACCACCTGGACATTCGTATGGTCGAATGGCTCGAGGAGCTGCTGCGCAACTTCAAGGGTACGCTTATATTTGTATCGCACGACCGGGCCTTTATCGATAGCTTGGCGACCCGCGTCATCGACCTGGACCGCGGCGATATCACGTCCTTTCCAGCGCCCTATGAGCTGTACCTTGAAAGCAAGGAAAAGGCTATGGAAGTTGAAGCCACTCAGCGGGCGTTGCAAAACAAGGTGCTGGCCCAAGAAGAGGTCTGGATTCGCCAAGGCATCAAGGCCCGTCGGACCCGTAATGAAGGTCGCGTCCGAGCCTTGAAGGCTATGCGCAGTGAATTGGGCGAACGGCGTTTTCAACAGGGCACAGCGAAGTTCAGCATCAATGCCCAGGCCCAGAGCGGCAAGATGGTGGTTGAGTTACTCAACGCCAGCTTCCGCTACAGACCCGAGCTCGAGCCGGTTATTAAGGATTTTACCGAGGTTGTGCTGCGTGGCGATAAGATCGCCCTAATTGGCCCCAATGGTATCGGCAAATCGACGCTTCTGAAGATGATGTTGGAAGAGTTGGCGCCAACGCATGGCGTGGTCACCCAGGGCACTAAGCTCAACGTAGCCTACTTTGATCAAGCTCGAATGGCTCTCGATCCGGAAAAAACCTTGGTCGATTCGGTCTCTGAAGGTCGTGACTTTATCGATATTGGCGGCAAAAGCCGACACGTTATCAGCTATTTAGAGGATTTCTTGTTCGCGCCAGAACGCAGCCGGATGAAGGTTCGCCAGCTCAGCGGGGGGGAAACCAACCGATTACTGCTCGCTAAGCTGTTCAGCCTGCCGGCCAATCTATTGGTGATGGATGAACCGACCAACGATCTGGATATGGACACCTTGGAACTGTTGATCGATCGGTTGTCGGACTTCACCGGGACGGTGCTATTGGTCAGTCACGATCGTTATTTTCTCGACCAATTGGCGACCAAAACCTGGGCCTTCGAAGGTAACGGTAATGTCCGCGCCTATGCTGGTGGCTATGAAGATTGGAAAGCTCAGGGTGGCAAATGGCCCGAGGCTAAAACCACCACACCCACTGCGCAAGCTGCTACGCTTAAGGATGAAACGGTCGCAAATGTGGCCGCAGTAGCGCCGGTTAAGGCCAAGAAGCGCAGCTATAAAGATCAACGCGAGTTTGATCAGATGCAGCCGGTGATTGAACAGTTGGAGTCGGATATTGCGACCCTGACCGCAGAGATCGCAGCGCCAGGTTTCTATAGCAGCCCCTCGACGGTGACCGGCCCAAAACTTGAACATTTGCTCCAGCTTGAAAGCACGCTCAACACCACCTTTGAGCGCTGGGCTGAACTGGAGGATATGGTCGGGTAATTAGAGATTGCCAACGGAGCGACAAATGAGTATCACGTATCTGTTTAAGTTCTTAGAAGATGGCTCTGAACTGAAGATTGAAACAGCCTCAGCGTCGGAAACCAAGCCGGACCGAGCGGCGGTGACGCCGGCGGCCTGGACCCAATTGGCTTATTGTCAGTGTTCAAACTGCCCGCTCAAGCGTGAGCAGGTCGAACACTGCCCGGCGGCGCTGGACATTCAGCCCATTATCGAAGACTTTCGCAAGATGCCGGGCTTTACCAAGGTTGAGGTGACGGTAGTGTCGGCCGAGCGTGAATATCGGAAAACAACCGGCTTGGAGGAGGGCTTGCGCTCGCTGATGGGTTTGGTGTTGGCCAACAGTGAATGCCCGATACTCAAAAAACTGCGGCCGATGGCGCATACCCATTTGCCATTTGCCAATCAGGATGAATTTATCATCCGCAGCGCCGGGACCTATCTGTTGCGCCAGTATTTTAACCTCAAAGATAACCAAGCCACTGACTGGAATCTCGAGGGTCTGGTGAACTTGAACCGGGAGCTGCAGTTGGTCAATCAAGCGCTCTGGCAGCGGGTTCATAGTGCGTGTGAACGGGACAGTAACTTGAAAGCCTTGTTGAGCTTTTTCACCCTATCGTCGAGTGTGTCCTATTCACTGGAGACACAGCTAAACAAGATTAAAAGCCGGTTCTTAAACGAAACCGATTCATTGCAGGCTATTGCTGGCCAAAAGGAGACCTAAGATATGGCCATTTGGCTACCGATCCTAGCCGTACTGTTGCTCGTCGGGTCCTTTATGTGGCTCAAGCCCTCGCCGCGGGATCAGTTTCTGGCCAAACTGCGCTCGCGCGCACTCGCGCAGGGCTTCAGTTTGGGCAGCCTTCGCGTGCCGGATACCAGTGCACACGGCCGCGTCAATCAGCGCTTTCAAATCGTCACCCTATACCAGCTGCCCGTTCAGTTGAGCGCCAGCTCAGAGGGGCATTTTACGGTGCTGCGAACCACCGGTGAAGCCGGTGCCTATTTGCCCGACGGTTGGGCATGGGACCAACGAGACGGGCTGAACGAAAGCCAATACCAGCATTTAAAGAATATTTTGACGGCCTTACCCGTGTCGATCCAGCTCATTTCCTTGAGTGCCGGTTCTATCGGCCTAAGTTGGGACGAAAGCGATCCAGAGCTGAGTTTCGAACGCTTGAAGCGGGTCTTAACCGATATTGCTCAGGTGGCCCAGCAACGACTAGTGGGCTCTGCCTAAGGCCCATTCGGGCCGAACTTTCCTTCCACAACGCAGCGCCGTGCGATGGCATTCAGACCGTTCATTGGTTGACATATGGCGGCGTAAGGCTATTGTATTTGATAAATCAAACAAGCGTTTGAAACTTTCGTTTGATAAAGTCGTTTTGCGCATTTATTGCCAGACAATCATGCGATTGTTGAGCCAAACGACTAGATCGGGACACATTGTTAGGCCGGTTCGTGTCACAACACTAATGGAGACAAAACATGATCTACCAGGGCAAGAACATCACCGTGACCTCGCTCGCCGGGGATTTAGCCGAGCTGGTCTTTGATCTGGCCGGCGAGTCGGTCAATAAATTCGATCAACTGACCCTGGCTGAGCTGGGTGCAGCAACTGAGCACATGCGTGCGGCAAAGCTGAAGGGATTGTTGGTGACCAGTGCAAAACAGAGCTTTATCGTCGGCGCCGATATTAACGAATTCCAACAGTGGTTTGAACAAGACGAGGCGGGCATTATTGTCGATGTGCTCAAGGCCAACGCGATTTTTAGCGCCTTTGAGGATTTACCGTTTCCCACCGTCGTCGCGATCAATGGCATCTGCCTAGGCGGTGGCATGGAGATGGCCTTAGCCTGTGATTATCGTCTGATGTCGACCCAGGCCAAGGTCGGCCTGCCGGAGGTCAAGCTCGGCCTGTTTCCCGGTTTTGGCGGCACGGTGCGCCTGTCGCGCCTGATCGGCGCCGATAATGCCATCGAATGGATCGCCTCTGGTGCCGAAAAGAATGCCGCCGCCGCCCTCAGCGATGGTGCAGTTGATGCGGTCATCGAGCACGAGCAGGTTAAGGCCGAGGCCTTGGTGCTATTGCATCGGGTAGCCAGTGGTGAATTGGACTACCTGCAGCGGCGTCAAGCCAAACAGGGCAAATTACAGCTCAATCCAATTGAAAGCATGATGGTTTTTGAAACCGCTAAGGGCTTTGTCGCGGCCAAGGCCGGTAAGCACTATCCGGCCCCAGTTGAGGCCATTAAAACCATGCAAAAACACGCCGGTTTCGAGCGCGATAAGGCGCTGGCTATTGAAGCTAAGGGTTTTGCCAAGATGGCCAAGACGGCTGTGGCGAAAAACCTCATCGGGCTGTTTTTAAATGATCAAAAAATCAAGAAGATCGCTAAACAGCACGCGAAAGCCGCGCGCGATGTTAAGCAGGCCGCGGTGCTAGGCGCCGGCATTATGGGCGGCGGTATCGCCTACCAGAGTGCCTACAAGGGCACGTCGATCCTGATGAAGGACATCAATGAAGCCGGGCTGCAATTGGGCCTCGATGAGGCCACTAATATTTTACTCGCCGCGGTGGAGCGCAAACGTTTGGACGTGCGCGGCGTGGCCCAGACGCTAACGCGCATTAGACCGACCCTGAGTTATGGCGATTTTAACCAGGTAGATGTCTGCGTAGAGGCGGTCGTGGAAAACGTCCGGGTTAAAAAGACGGTTTTGGCCGAGGCCGAAACGCATCTGCGGCCCGGTGCCGTCTTAGCGTCCAATACCTCAACCATCTCGATTACAGAGTTGGCTAGCGTCCTGACCCGGCCGGAAGACTTCTGCGGCATGCACTTTTTCAATCCGGTCAATCGGATGCCGCTGGTGGAAGTGATTCGGGGTGAAAAAACTTCCGAAGAAACCATCGCAACCGTGGTGGCCTATGCCCAGAAAATGGGCAAAACCCCGATTGTCGTCAATGATTGCCCGGGTTTCTTGGTGAATCGAATCCTCTTTCCCTATTTTGGTGGTTTTGCCGGTCTATTGCGTGACGGCGCCGACTTTGAACGGGTCGATAAGCTGATGGAACGCTTCGGCTGGCCGATGGGCCCGGCTTATCTGATGGACGTGGTGGGTATCGATACCGGTGTCCATGCCCAGGCAGTGATGGCGGAGGGCTTCCCGGATCGCATGCAGCAGGACTATCGCACCGCGATGGATGTAATGTTCGAGGCCGAACGCTATGGTCAGAAGAATGGCAGCGGGTTTTATCAATACGCGCTCGATAAAAAGGGCAAGCTAAAAAAGACGTCCGATCCCAGTGCACATGAGCTGGTCGCTGCGGTGCGTTTGGACCAGCGGGAGCTGAGCGACGATGACATTATCCATCGGCTGATGCTACCCATGTGTCTGGAGACCATTCGCTGCCTAGAGGATGGCATCGTCGCCAGTGCGGCCGAGGCCGATCTGGGTCTGATCTATGGCGTCGGTTTCCCGCCTTTCCGTGGCGGTGCCCTGAAGTATGTCGATGATCTCGGCGCGGCGGCCTTTGTCGCCCTGTGTGACCGCTATCAAGACCTTGGCAAGCTCTACGAGCCGACCCAAAAGCTACGCGAGATGGCAGCCAACAAGCAAACATTTTACGCCTAACAGGAGACGGTCAATATGAAACTTCAAGACAATGATGCAGTAATCGTAGACTTTGCCCGTACTCCCATGGGTCGCAGCAAGGGCGGCAGTTTCCGCTTTACCCGGGCCGAAAGCCTGAGCGCGGATCTGGTCAATGGCCTGCTGGCACGCAACGCAGCGCTCGATCCGGCGGATATAGACGACATTATCTGGGGTTGCGTCAATCAGACTCTGGAGCAGGGCTGGAACGTCGCGCGGATGATGCAGCTATTAACTCGTATTCCACACACCACCACGGCGCAGACCATCTCCCGTCTGTGTGGCTCCTCGATGTCGGCGCTGCATATAGCAACGGCCAATATTCAATCCGATAATGGTGACATTTACTTGATCGGTGGTGTCGAGCATATGGGCCATGTCAGCATGATGCACGGCGTCGATGCCAACCCGGCACTGTCCAAAGGGGCCGCTAAGGCCGCCGGTATGATGGGCTTAACGGCAGAACTGTTAGCGAAAATGCATGGCATCTCGCGTGAACAACAGGACGCCTTCGGCTATCGCTCCCATCAACGGGCGCAGCAAGCCACACTGGCGGGGGATTTTAGCGCCGAAATCTTACCGATGCTTGGCCACGATGCGCAGGGCAACCCTTACAAAATGATCCACGACGAAACTATTCGACCGGAAACGACCCTGGCAGGCTTGGCCGAATTACGGCCCGCCTTCGATCCGAAAAGCGGCACCGTGACCGCCGGAACCTCGAGCCAGATTACCGATGGCGCCTCCGCCATGTTGGTGATGTCTCATAAAAAAGCCCAAGAATTAGGCCTCAAGCCTCGGGCCGTTATTCGCGCTATGGGCCTGGCCGGGGTCGATCCCTCTATTATGGGTTATGGCCCGGTGCCGGCGAGCCAAAAAGCGCTAAAAAAGCTCGGCATGACGATCGCGGATATGGACTACATTGAGCTTAATGAGGCCTTCGCGGCCCAGGCCTTACCGGTATTGAAGGATCTGAAATTACTCGATCGGATGGATGACCACGTCAATATTCATGGCGGCGCCATTGCCTTGGGGCATCCGTTTGGCTGTTCCGGGGCACGTATCACCGGGACCCTATTAAATGTCTTAGAGCAGCGCGACGCTCAGTTTGGCTTGGCGACCATGTGTATCGGCTTAGGGCAGGGTATCAGTACTGTTATCGAGCGGGTCTGAGGTAGCGCGGTCCTAAGCAAGTCGCATGGCGCGCAACGCCCGGCGGAAGAGCCCTTATCGGGCCTTTAAGCCCTAGTCCGGGCTAATCTATGCCCAGGGCAGGGCCTTCTACTTTGCGTTCTGCTTATCTTTATCAGGACTGCGGATGACCGAATAGAGAGTGGAGATTTTGCGCGCAAGGGTTTTCAATAATTCGTTGCGCTCGTCAAAGCGTAAATCGCTTTTCGACAAAATATCTTTGGAGTGTTTGTAAAAGCGCCCGGCACTATCGTCATCACCTTGTTCTTTAGCGTCGTCGCCCTGCTTGTGATAGGCCGACACTTCGAGCATGAGGGAGTTTACCCGCAACCGCACCCGGTGCACATCACTGGCGCGCTGATCTATATCGCCTTGGTATTTCATCTTGCCTAACAGGTTAATAGCTTGGACGAAGTGTTTTTTGAGCAAAAATATCTGCCGATCTGAATGGGGTGCTGCCGGTTTTACCGGGTTCGCTTTGAGCTGTTCAATCTGCAACTTAAGCGCCTCAAATACCTGTAAATCATCATTAAAGTCATCGTTGATTGGCAATAATCTCAATCCCTCATTGAAATCTGTTAACATGCGGCTGTGCAACGACTCGAGTAGGTCGGTGTTGCAGTCATAAAGCATAAGGGTGTGTAATAACTCGTCATTATCGGCCAGGCTGTTGTGTAGTTCGCGGTTTTTTTGGCGCATAAACTGAGCCTCCTCGGACTTCTTGATTGCCGACTTAGATGCGTATAAAGCACCCAATAAGATGCCTAAAATCGCTAAAGTTCCTAAAATATCGAAAAAAGACATGATTTTAACCTGCTCTGTGTTTAGGTGCTGGACGAGAAAAAAACAATCTATATAACCGAGGCCGCTTGCGCAATTTGTTAAGCTAGGTTACTTATATAAAAAACAAGTTAATAGCGGAATTATAGTACATGGGTAAATCACTGGTCATAGTGGAATCGCCGGCCAAGGCAAAAACCATTAACAAATATCTGGGGCCTGATTTTGTCGTCAAGTCCTCTGTCGGGCATATTCGCGATCTGCCCATGAGCGGTCAGACTAAGCCGGTCGACCCCAAGGCGCGCGCCAAAGCTGCGGCCCTGACGCGAAAAATGCCGCCTGACGAAAAGGCAGTCTACCAGAAACGCAAATCGCAAGATCAACTGATCGCGCGCATGGGGATCAACCCCTATGATGATTGGCGCGCCAATTATCAAATATTGCCGGGTAAGGAAAAGGTTGTCGATGAATTACGCCGTCTGGCCAAAGATGCAGACTGCATCTACCTCGCGACGGATTTGGACAGGGAGGGAGAGGCCATCGCCTGGCACCTGCAGGAGTCGATTGGTCAGGCACCGGAGAAATACCGGCGGGTGGTTTTTAATGAAATTACCAAAAAAGCGATCAACGAGGCCTTCGAACGCCCGGGTGAGCTCGATATAGCCCGGGTTAACGCGCAACAGGCGCGTCGCTTTCTCGACCGCGTTGTGGGTTTTATGGTGTCGCCGCTGTTATGGGCCAAGGTTGCCCGTGGTTTGAGTGCAGGCCGGGTGCAGTCCGTCGCCGTTAAATTGATTGTATCGCGCGAGCGCGAAATTCGTGCCTTTATCCCGGAGGAATTCTGGGACCTGCACGCCAATGTCAGTTCCAACAAGGGACCGGTGCGCTTTGAGGTTGCACGTTACCAAAATGAGCGCTTTAGGCCGACTCAGAAGTCCGAATCGGATGGCCATGTGCAGCGGCTTGATCAGCTGCCTTACATCGTGACCGACCGGGAAGATAAGCCCACCAGTTCCAAGCCCTCGGCGCCCTTTATTACTTCTACCCTGCAGCAGGCCGCGAGCACACGCCTAGGCTATTCGGTTAAGAAAACCATGATGATGGCCCAGCGGCTCTATGAGGCCGGTCATATAACCTATATGCGGACCGACTCAACCAACCTGAGTGGCGAAGCGGTGGCGACTGCACGCGATTATATCAGCGAGCAATACGGCAGCCAGTATCTCCCGGAGACTGCCGTTGTCTATGGTAGCCGAGACGGCGCCCAGGAAGCCCACGAAGCGATTCGCCCGTCGGATGTAACGCGCAGCAGTGTGTCGTTAACCGAGCTTGAGCGAGATGCTCAGAGACTCTATGAGCTGATCTGGCAACGCTTTGTCGCCTGTCAGATGTTGCCTGCTAAGTATAAGAGTTCGAACCTGATTATTAGGACCGGCGACTACGAACTGCGTGCCAAGGGCCGAGTATTGGTGTTCGATGGTTTCACCCGAGTCATGCGCCCCGGGGTTCGTGAAGACATCATTGAGTTACCGGATTTGCATGTCGGGGACGTTTTGGGCCTGATCGCGTTGGAGCCTAAGCAGCACTTTACCAAGCCGACAGCTCGGTTCACAGAAGCATCCCTGGTTAAGGAATTGGAGAAGTTGGGTATTGGCCGACCCTCGACCTATGCCAGCATTATTTCCACCATTCAAGAGCGTGGCTATGCCAAACTCGAGAGCAAGCGCTTCTATGCTGAGAAGATGGGCGATATTGTCACGGAACGACTCGATGGGTCCTTTAAGGACCTGATGCAATATGAGTTTACCGCTGAAATGGAGAAGCAACTCGACGAGGTCGCCAAAGGTCGTGAAAACTGGAAGGTGGTCCTTAATAACTTCTACAAGCAGTTCACTGCCCAGTTAGAACAAGCCGGCGAGGGCGAAGAAAACGGCGGCATGAAGTTGAACGAGCCGACGCTGACCGATATTCCATGTCCAACCTGTGCTCGACCGATGATGATTCGCACCGGTACCACCGGCGTGTTTTTAGGGTGTTCAGGTTACAGCTTGCCGCCCAAAGAGCGCTGCAAGGGCACGCTCAACCTGGTACCAGGGGAAGAGGCCATTTCGACCGATGACGATGAGGCTGAAGTCAATGAGCTGCGCCAGAAAGAGCGCTGCGATACCTGCGCCACGGCGATGGACAGCTATCTAATCGACGAAAATCGCAAACTGCATGTCTGCGGCAACAACCCTGAATGCAGTGGTTTTAAGCTCGAAGCCGGACAATACAAGCTCAGAGGCTACGAAGGGCCATCACTGGAATGTGACAAGTGTGGCCATGAGATGCAGCTTAAAACCGGTCGCTTTGGTAAATATTTTGGCTGTACCGGTGAGGGCTGCAAAAACACTCGTAAGTTGCTCCGCTCAGGCGATGCAGCGCCGCCGAAGATGGACCCGATACCGACTCCAGAATTGGTCTGCGTCAAGGTCGAAGACACCTATATTTTACGCGATGGTGCGGCGGGCATGTTTCTCGCAGCCAGTCAGTTCCCGAAAAATCGGGAAACTCGGCCGCCCTTGGTGGCGGAGATCATCCCGCACCGCAGTGAATTGCCGGAGAAGTATCATTTCTTAACCGAAGCGCCCCTTGCGGATGGGGATGGCAATCCGGCAGTGATCCGCTTCAGTCGCAAGACCAAGGAGCAGTATGTGATGTCGGAGGTCGACGGCAAGGCAACGGGCTGGACCGCCTATTTTGTCGGCAACAGTTGGCAGGTTAGCGATAAGGCGACGAAACCCAAGACTGCTGCGGCCAAGGCTAAGCCGAAGGCCAAAACCACCGCGAAAGCCAAGGCCAAGGCCAAGGCCAAGCCCGCAGTTAAGGCCCCGGTCGCCGAATAGCGACCGCTGGTCTGGCACAAAAAAACCCGCCTTCTGGCGGGTTTTTTTTGTCTGATATTTGCAATCGGATCGATAAACCGGTTGAGCAAGGCACCTGCTAGCTGCGCACCGTTACTGAGTCGGGCGGGATGGCGCGGCTAGGGTCATGGATTAGTATCTGGCAGGCAAAAAAAACCGGCTTGCGCCGGTTGAGGGTTATTTTTTCAGGTTGCGGGCGACTTCGCCGGTATAGAGTTGACGTGGCCGACCGATACGGTAAGGGCCAGAGACCATCTCTTTCCAGTGGGCAATCCAACCCGGCGTGCGTCCGACCGCAAACAGCACGGTAAACATCTCGGTTGGGATGCCCATGGCCTTGAAAATAATGCCGGAGTAAAAATCGACATTGGGATAGAGCTTTCTCTCAACAAAGTAAGGATCTTCGAGCGCAATCTGTTCCAAGCGAGCGGCTATCTTCAGCAGTGGATCATCGGCAATGCCGAGTTCAGCCAAGACTTCATCACAGGCTTGCTTCATGACCGTGGCGCGCGGGTCGTAGTTCTTGTAGACCCGATGGCCAAAGCCCATCAGGCGGAACGGATCGTCCTTGTCTTTGGCGCGCTTGATGAAGTCATCGATATTGGATTCGTCGCCAATTTCTTCCAGCATCGTTAAGACAGCTTCGTTTGCACCGCCGTGTGCGGGCCCCCATAAGGCCGCAATGCCGGAGGCAATGCAGGCGAAGGGGTTCGCGCCGGACGAGCCAGCCAGGCGCACTGTCGAGGTCGAGGCGTTTTGCTCATGATCGGCATGCAAGATAAAGATCTTGTCCATAGCGCGGGCCAAGGTAGGGCTAACCACATAAGGTTCGCATGGGGTGCTGAACATCATATGGAGGAAATTGCCACCATAACTTAGATCGTTGCGAGGATAGATAAAGGGCTGGCCGATCGAGTATTTATAAGCCATAGCCGCCAGGGTCGGCATCTTAGAAATCAGTCTATGGGCCGCGACTTCACGATGGCGCTCATCGCTAATATCGAGAGAATCATGGTAAAAGGCTGACAGGGCACCGACGACACCGACCATGATGGCCATAGGGTGTGAATCGCGGCGGAAAGCCTGAAAAAATTCATGCAACTGCTCATGGACCATGGTGTGGTGCATCACGATCTTCTGAAATTTAGCTTTTTCCGGGGCAGTCGGTATCTCACCGTGCAGCAGCAGGTAGCAAACTTCAAGGTAATCGCATTGCTCAGCAAGTTGATCGATCGGGTAGCCCCGATGCAATAAAATGCCCTTATCTCCATCTATATAGGTGATTTCAGATTCACACGAGGCGGTAGACATAAAGCCAGGGTCGTAGGTGAAATAACCCTTGGCAGTTAATGAACTAACATCTATTACATCAGGTCCTAACGTACCTGAATAGATGGGCAGCTCGATGGGGTCATGTCCTTCAATGACCAACTTGGCGAATTTCTCAGCCATGAGGTCTCCTCTATAGTATGCAGGGTTTAACGTCTCTGTGACGCGGGGGTAGAGTGGTATTTTCGCCTGACCTGGGTTTTCCAGGGGCGAATTTGCACATCACTATAAAGTTTTGGTGTCGAAAGTCAATTTGACCTTCGGTTTTCAGCGACTCGTCAAATAGTCGCAGAGATGAAAGTCGTAGGGGGAGTTGAATCCTCGCCAGCACGCGAAATACCTGAGATACAGGGTTTTTTTTAATTGCTACACCATGCTTGTTATCAATTGTAATTATAATCGACGGTGCCTATAATCTCCGTCGCTTCTTGGGGGTCCGGCGCGCTGCTGGCTCCTCCTCAATTAATCCCCATCCTTGGGGCTGCTAAGATGAGAGACTGCTGCCGTGAAAAATAATAGACCCGTAAACCTCGATCTGATGACCATGCGTTATCCAGTGTCGGCGATAGCATCCTTGCTACATCGCATCACCGGTATGGCGCTATTTGTTGCAATCGGCTTTATGCTGTGGGCTTTATCTGCAAGCTTAGACTCGCCCGAAGGTTTTGCCTTAGTTCAGAGTGTACTGACCCATCCGTTGGCAAAATTAATCGCTTGGGGAATTGCATCCTTCGTCGTATACCATCTGTTTGCCGGTATTAAACATCTGTTAATGGATGCAGGTAACTTTGAAACTATCGAAGGCGGTGCCCTGGCCTCTCAAGCGGTCCTCGGTGCCTCGCTCGTCGGCATTATTTTAGTAGGAGTTTGGATATGGTAAGCAGCATCACAAATTTGACTCGCAACGGTCTGTCGGACTGGATGGTCCAACGTGTAACGGCCGTCGTATTAGGCTCCTATACACTTTTCATGTTCGGTTTCTTTGCGTTGACCAGCGATCTGGACTATCAGCAATGGCAAGGCTTGTTTAGTGCTATGTGGTTCAAAATATACACCCTAGCCGCGTTGTTAGCGTTGGTTGGGCATATCTGGATCGGTATGTGGACCGTTGCAACCGATTATGTCAAGAATATCTGGGTACGTTTCATTGTTTTAGCGGTTATAGCGCTGACCAATTTTGTCTATTTTGTGATCGGCTTTTCCGCCGTTTGGGGTGTTTAAGAAATGGCTAAAATGAAAACCATGAATTTCGATGCAATAGTGATAGGTGGTGGCGGTGCTGGTTTGCGCGCTGCCCTGCAATTGGCTGAGTCTGGTTTAAATACAGCAGTTGTCTCCAAAGTTTTCCCGACACGGTCCCATACTGTGTCCGCTCAAGGTGGCATCACCTGCGCGATCGCCAGTGACGATCCGAATGATGATTGGCGTTGGCATATGTACGATACCGTCAAAGGGTCCGACTATATTGGTGACCAGGACGCTATCGAATATATGTGCTCAGTCGGCCCGCAAGCGATCTTCGAGCTAGATCACATGGGTCTGCCCTTTTCCCGGACTGAAGAGGGCCGCATCTATCAGCGTCCCTTTGGTGGTCAGTCAAAAGACTACGGCAAGGGCGGTCAAGCAGCTCGTACCTGCGCGGCGGCGGACCGAACCGGTCATGCCTTGTTACACACGCTTTATCAAGCAAACATTAAGGCCGGCACCAACTTCTTGAACGAGTGGTACGCTGTTGACCTGGTAAAGAATGCCGAGGGTGCAGTGGTTGGCTGTATCGCGATTGAAATTGAAACTGGCGATGTGGTTAATGTCAGTGCCAAGGCAACTGTCTTAGCGACCGGCGGAGCAGGGCGTATCTATGCCTCGACTACCAATGCCATGATCAATACCGGCGACGGCATCGGCATGGCCTTGCGCGCTGGCTTTCCAGTACAAGATATGGAAATGTGGCAATTTCACCCGACGGGCATCTATGGTGCTGGAACGCTGGTTACCGAAGGGTGCCGAGGCGAGGGCGGCTACATGGTCAATGGCGAAGGCGAGCGCTTTATGGAGCGTTACGCGCCCAATGCCAAAGACTTGGCCGGCCGAGACGTTGTGGCGCGCTCCATGGTGCTGGAAATCCTCGAAGGTCGTGGTGCCGGTCCCAACAAGGACCACGTCCTGTTGAAATTGGACCACCTAGGCGAAGAGTTGTTGAAAAGTCGTTTGCCGGGCATTCTCGAATTGTCGAAAACCTTTGCTCACGTGGATCCAGTTAAAGAGCCGATCCCCGTGGTGCCAACGTGCCACTATATGATGGGTGGTATTCCAACCAATATCGGCGGTCAGGCCATTATGTTAGACGCCAATGGCAACGATAAGATCATCGATGGTTTGTATGCGTGCGGTGAAGCGGCCTGTGTATCGGTCCATGGTGCCAACCGACTCGGTGGTAATTCACTGCTCGACCTGGTGGTATTTGGCCGCGCCGCTGGCATCCAGATTGAAGAATCTATCCGCCAAGGCTACGACAGCATGGCAGCCAGCCAAAGTGATATTGACCAGGCATTGTCCCGCTTGAGCGAACTGGACGCCCGTAAGGGTGGCGAGAACGTTGCCGATGTTAAACGAGATCTGCAAAACACCATGCAACTGTACTTCAGTGTCTTCCGAGATGGTCCGAAAATGGCTGAAGGCCGTCAGAAGTTGGTTGAGATCCGTGAGCGCATCAGTCGGATTTCCCTGGCCGATCGGTCATTGACCTTTAACACGGCGCGCATCGAAGTACTGGAATTGGCTAATTTGATGGAAGTCGCTGAGGCAACCGCTATTTCTGCCGATGAGCGTACTGAAAGCCGGGGCGCGCATGCGCGTTATGACTTTGATTCACGCGACGACGAAAACTGGTTGTGCCATTCGCTCTATAACCCAGTCGATAAGACTGTCGGCAAGCGTGCTGTGAACTTCACACCGAAGACCGTTGAAACCTTCCAGCCGATGATTCGCACCTACTAAGGATATTGAGTTATGAAAGTGAGTATTTATCGATTCAATCCTGAGGTTGATAAGCGGCCCTACATGCAGGACTATGATGTTGATGTCCCGGCCGGCAAAGACCTAATGGTGCTGGACGTACTGAATCTGGCCAAAGAACAGGATGTGAGCCTGTCGTTTCGCCGATCTTGTCGTGAAGGCGTATGCGGTTCCGATGGTATGAATATTAATGGCAAAAACGGTCTCGGCTGCATTACCGCTTTGTCGGATGTGCCTGGTGGCAGCACAAAGTTGGTGTTGCGTCCGCTGCCGGGTCTGCCCGTGATTCGCGATTTGGTCATCGACATGAGTACTTTTTACAAGCAGTATGAGAAAGTACAGCCGTTTTTGATCAACGATACCCCGGCACCTGCCTTAGAACGACTGCAGTCGCCGGCCGAGCGTGAGAAGTTGGACGGTCTGTATGAGTGTATTCTTTGTGCTTGCTGCTCAACATCGTGCCCATCGTTTTGGTGGAATCCTGACAAGTTTATCGGTCCGGCCGGCTTGCTCCAGGCCTATCGGTTCCTAGCCGACAGTCGGGATACCGCAACCGACGAGCGTTTGGCCAATTTAGATGATCCGTTTAGCGTGTTTCGCTGCCGTGGTATCATGAATTGTGTGAATGTTTGTCCAAAAGGCTTGAATCCTACCCGTGCTATCGGGCATATTCGGTCAATGCTGTTAAATAGAGCAATCTAACCGACGATAAAAGGGGCACTTGGTGCCCTTTTTTGACTTTAACCCGAACGCCGGCGTTGGTAATGCCGGCATGATTCTATAAGGTTTAATAATGCAAAACGCCTCAATGGAAGAACAGTGGCTGTCTTCTCATTTTTCAGGTGGCAACCAAACCTATCTCGATGAAATGTATGAAGCTTATCTGCTCGATCCTAATTCGGTGCCGGAACAGTGGCGTACCGTGTTCGATAAGCTGCCCAACCTAAACGATGAAATAACCACCGACACGCCTCATCAGCCGGTCCGCGACCATTTTTTACTGATGGGCAAAACCAATAAAATTGCGGCCGATACCCTAGCCCCGTCTCTAGTGACTGAGCACGAACGCAAACAGGTTCGGGTTCATCAATTGGCCACTGCGTTCCGTTTTCGTGGTCATCAAAACGCCAATCTTGATCCACTCAACCTCAGTCAACGCAAATCGGTACCCGACCTGGAGCTCAAATACCACGGTCTGACAGATGCCGACTCAGACTCTGTGTTTCAATGTGGCAATCTTTACTTCGGCAAAAAAGAAGCAACCTTACAAGAAATTCATGACGCGATGAGCACAACCTATTGTTCATCGATTGGTGCCGAGTTTACCCATATCGTTAATACATCGGAGCGTCGGTGGATTGAACAGCGAATGGAATCGGTGCGTTCTAAACCCGATTATTCGATCGATGCTCGACTCCACATACTAGAACGACTGGCCGCGGCCGAAGGGATGGAAAAATACCTTGGTTCTAAATATCCAGGTACCAAACGCTTTGGTTTAGAAGGCGCCGAATCCTTGATTCCGCTGATGGACGAGTTGATTCAGCGCAGCGGTTCTTACGGCACGAAAGAGATCGTAATTGGCATGGCCCACCGCGGCCGGCTTAATATGTTGGTCAACATCCTCGGTAAAAACCCCACCAATCTGTTTGAAGAGTTTGAAGGCAAGTCCTTCCTCTCGGTCGGTTCCGGCGATGTTAAATATCATCAGGGTTTCTCCTCCAATGTAATGACCTCTGGCGGTGAGCTCCATCTGGCCTTGGCTTTTAACCCGTCTCACCTGGAAATTGCTGCGCCTGTCGTTGAAGGTTCGGTGCGCGCCCGTCAGGATCGACGTCGGGACCACAGTCGGGAACAGGTTATTCCGGTTAATATCCACGGTGATGCCTCCTTCGCAGGGCAGGGCGTGGTCATGGAAACCTTCCAGATGTCCCAGACCCGTGCCTATGGCACCGGTGGGACGATCCATATCGTGATCAATAACCAGGTTGGTTTTACCACGTCACGTCAGGAAGACTGTCGTTCAACCGAGTATTGCACTGACATCGCTAAGATGGTTCAAGCGCCAATCTTTCACGTCAATGGTGACGACCCGGAAGCGGTCGTCTTTGTCACGCAATTGGCGGTCGATTACCGTCAGCAGTTTAAGCGTGACGTGGTGATCGATCTAATCTGCTACCGCCGTCGCGGTCATAACGAAGCCGATGAGCCGGCCATGACGCAGCCGATGATGTATCAGGTCATTCGCAGCCATAAAACCACCTTTGAACTCTATGCCGCCGCAATGATTAGCAAGGGTATCGCCACCGTTGAAGGCGTGAAACGCGTGTCCGATGACTATCGTAATGCGCTCGCCAATGGTGAACACGTTGCCAAGGCGCTGGTCAAAGAGCCAAACAGCGAATTGTTTGTCGATTGGACACCCTATCTGAATCAACCGGTGGTTGATGATTTTGATAGCAGTTACGACCTCAAAGCCTTGCAAGCCTTGGCACTGGAAATTAACACGGTTCCAGAGGGCTTTCCGGTTCAGCGCCAGGTGAATAAAATACTCGAAGATCGGGTCAAGATGGCGATGGGCGCCTTACCCATTAATTGGGGCTTTGCCGAGATGTTGGCCTATGCCACGGTGCTCAAGCAAGACTTGCCGGTGCGTATTACCGGGCAGGATGTCGGTCGAGGCACTTTCGTGCATCGACATGCGGTCTGGCATAACCAGAAAGACGGTTCAACCTATGTCCCGCTGGCCAATTTGTCCGTCGATCAGCCACGCTTCCAGATTTACGATTCTTTCTTGTCGGAGGAGGCTGTACTGGCGTTCGAATACGGCTATTCAACCACCATGCCCAGTGCCTTGGTGGTGTGGGAAGCGCAATTTGGTGACTTTGCTAACGGCGCTCAGGTGGTTATTGATCAGTTCATTACCTCGGGCGAGCACAAATGGGGCCGGCTGTGTGGCTTGACCATGCTCTTGCCACACGGTTATGAAGGACAAGGGCCGGAGCATTCCTCCGCACGTCTAGAGCGTTACCTGCAGTTGTGTGCCGAGCAGAACATTCAAGTGTGCATGCCGACCACGCCCGCCCAAGTATTTCATATGTTACGTCGACAGGCCGTGCGCAATCTGCGCAAGCCGTTGATCGTGATGACACCGAAAAGCCTGTTACGCCATAAGGATGCCGTATCCACACTGGAAGAGCTGTCTCAGGGCCGTTTTGAAACAGTGATTGGTGACCAAGATGCGGCCGTACTGACCGAAAAGGTCGATCGAGTGGTGCTTTGTTCCGGCAAGGTTTATTACGACCTGGTCGATAAACGCCGTAAAGAATCGGCGTTTAATGTCGCTATTATTCGGATCGAGCAGCTGTATCCGTTCCCAGAGGAACGTCTGTCAGAAATTCTGGCCCCCTATAGCAACGTAAACGATGTTGTCTGGTGTCAGGAAGAGCCGATGAATCAGGGCGCTTGGTACTCGAGCCAGCACCATATGCGACGAATATTGCATCGACAGAGCGAAAAGCTATACCTTCGTTATGCCGGTCGAGAAGCATCAGCGTCACCAGCAGCAGGCTATATGTCCTTGCATTTAGAGCAACTTGAAAAATTCCTCAATGACGCGATTCTGAATATTCAGTAATCGGCAGGCGGAGACTAAAGGATTTACGCATGGTAATCGAAATTAAAGCACCGCAGTTCCCAGAATCCGTTGCAGACGGCAGTATTGCAACGTGGCATAAACAACCAGGTGAGTTTGTTGCACGCGACGAAATAATAGTCGACATCGAGACAGACAAGGTCGTACTGGAGGTGGTGGCGCCGGAAGACGGTAACCTCACTGAGATCTTCAAACATGAGGGCGACACCGTCCTCAGTTTAGAAGTCATCGCCGCGTTCGTAGCCGGCAGTGCCGCCGTTGAAGTGGTTTCAACATCCAGTGGTGCTCCGGTCAGCTCACCGGCCGCAGCAAATGCCGCCGAGGCGACTCCGATGAGCCCGTCAGCTCGCAAATTGGCCAGCCAGAGTGCTCTAACCCAAGACGACATAGTCGGCACGGGCAAGGGCGGTCGTATCACCAAAGAAGACGTGGTCAAGGCGACCAGCGACAAAGCCAGTCAGCCAGCAGCTGCGCCGGTTGCGTCGGCGAGCCAAAGCATGCCCGGCATGATTGCGCCGTCGGCTGCAAGCCCAGTCGCCTCGGTTGTTACCGGCCCTCGTTCCGAAAAACGCGTGCCGATGACGCGCCTGCGTAAGCGCATCGCCGAGCGTCTGCTCGATGCGAAAAACAATACCGCCATGTTAACCACGTTTAACGAAGTTAACATGAAGCCGATCATGGAATTGCGCGCCAAATATAAAGATAAGTTTGAGAAAACGCACAACGGCACCCGTTTGGGCTTTATGTCCTTTTTCATCAAGGCGGCGACCGAAGCCTTGCGGCGTCATCCAGAAGTCAACGCATCGATAGATGGCGACGATGTGGTTTACCATGGTTATTACGATATCGGTGTGGCCGTCTCGAGCAAGCGTGGTTTAGTAGTACCGATCTTGCGCGATACCGACCAGATGAGTCTAGCCGGTATTGAAAGCTCAATCCGGACCTTTGGCGAGCGGGCACAAGCCGGCCAGCTGGGTCTGGAAGACATGCAAGGGGGTACCTTTACCATTTCTAATGGCGGTGTTTTTGGTTCTCTGATGTCGACACCCATATTGAACCCGCCACAAACTGCTATCTTGGGTATGCACAAAATCCAAGAGCGACCGATGGCCGTCAATGGTGAGGTGGTGATACTGCCAATGATGTACCTCGCGGTATCATACGACCACCGCCTAATCGATGGCAAAGAGGCGGTGCAATTTTTGGTCGCCATTAAAGACATGTTGGAAGATCCAGCGCGAATTTTGTTGGAACTTTAAGTTCGGAATTGCATTTAAGACCAGGCTGATCCGTCAGCCTGGTTGTTTATAAATTGACTACAAAGGGTTTAGTTGCCATGTCACATCAATTTGAAGTGGTAGTAATAGGTTCAGGACCGGCCGGCTATGTAGCCGCCATAAAGGCCGCACAGTTAGGTAAGAAAACCGCCATTGTTGAAAAATGGCTCAAAGAAGATGGCGAAACGACCTGGGGCGGCACCTGTTTGAACGTGGGCTGTATTCCATCCAAGGCTTTGCTCTATTCATCCGAATTGTATGCCGAAGCCGTTCATGGCTTTGATACTCACGGCATTATCGTGAATGCACCGAAAATCGACGTGCCTAAGATGTTAGCCCGCAAAGACGGCATCGTGAGTCAGTTGACCAGCGGTGTTGCCGGTCTGCTCAAAGGCAATGGCGTGACTCGATTCGAAGGTAAGGGTCAGCTCAAGGCTAATAAGGTCGTTGAAGTGACTGGGGCAGACGGCAGTATTGAGCTGCTTGAAGCTGAAAACGTGATTTTGGCAATGGGCTCGATCCCCGTCGAGATTCCGCCTACGCCGACTGACGGTGACGTGATTGTCGACTCCACTGGCGCCTTGGAATTCAGTGAAGTACCCAAGCGCTTAGGCGTTATCGGTGCCGGTGTAATCGGTCTGGAATTGGGCTCGGTATGGGCTCGATTGGGCTCAGAAGTGGTCGTCTTAGAAGCGATGGATAAGTTCCTAGCGGCCGCCGATGGGGCAATTGCTAAGGATGCGTTTAAGTCCTTCACCAAGGATCAGGGCCTCGACATCCGATTGGGCGCGCGTGTGACCGGTTCCGAGCGTAAGGGCAAAAAAGTCGAAGTGACCTTTCAGGATGCTGATGGCGAGAAGAAAGAAATTTTCGATAAGCTGGTTGTTGCGGTTGGTCGACGTCCCTACACCCAAGGCTGCTTGTCCGATGACAGCGGCGTAAAACTCGATGAGCGTGGCTTCATCTTTGTCGACGAGCAATGCCGCACCACGGTGCCCGGTGTCTATGCAGTGGGCGATGTCGTGCGCGGTCCGATGTTGGCTCACAAGGGTTCGGAAGAGGGCATTATGGTGGCCGAAATTATCGCCGGCCACAATGCTCAGATGAATTATGACGCCGTACCCAACGTAATCTATACCCATCCTGAAATTGCCTGGGTCGGTAAGACTGAAGAAGAGCTGAAGGCCGAAGGCATCGACTATAAGTCGGGCGCGTTCCCCTTTGCCGCTATCGGTCGAGCCATGGCAGCAAACCACACCACCGGCCAGGTCAAGATTCTGGCAGATGCTAAGACTGATCGAGTCTTGGGTATGCATATATTCGGCGCCGGTGCGTCTGAAATGATCGCCCAAGGGGTGATTGCGTTAGAATTTGCGTCCAGCGCCGAAGATCTGCAATTGACCTGTTTTGCGCACCCGACCATGTCGGAAGCGGTGCACGAAGCGGCTTTAGCGATAGATAATAAAGCCATTCACAAGATGAATCGTAAAAAGCGTTAATCTTTCGAATCGAGAACGATCCCTATTGGGTCGTTCTTTTTCCTACTCCAAGCCCAGAGTGATCGATCGAAACCTATTCTAAAAATTAAATTTGGTCGAGCCTCAACAATATTAGACGGAACACGCAATGAACCTTCATGAATATCAAGGTAAACAACTTTTCAAGCAGTATGGCTTGCCCGTATCCGAAGGCTTTGCCTGTGATACACCGGAAGAAGTCGCTGAGGCTATCGGTAAAATCCCAGGCGATATGTGGGTTGTAAAAACCCAAGTACATGCCGGTGGCCGCGGTAAGGCTGGCGGCGTAAAGTTGGTTAAATCGGCCGCGGAAGCTAAAGAATTCGCCGCTCATTGGTTGGGTAAGAACCTGGTCACCTTCCAAACAGATGAGAAGGGTCAACCGGTCAGCAAGATTTTGGTCGAGTCGTGCACCGATATTGCAACCGAACTCTATCTGGGTGCTGTGGTCGATCGCGCGACGCGTCGGATCGTCTTTATGGCCTCCACCGAAGGTGGTGTCGAGATTGAAACCGTTGCGCATGAAACGCCGGAAAAAATCCTCCGCGCCATCATCGATCCACTGGTCGGTGCACAACCCTACCAGGCACGTGAATTAGCCTTTAAATTGGGCTTAGTGGGCGTTCAGATCGGTCAGTTCACCAAGATTTTCATGGGTTTGGCGCAACTGTTCGTCGACAAAGATTTGGCGCTGATCGAGATTAACCCGTTGGTTATCACCACTGAAGGCAATATGCATTGCTTGGATGCCAAGTTGGGTATCGATGGCAACGCCTTGTATCGCCACAAAGACCTGCAGGCGATGCGTGATCCTTCCCAGGAAGACGCCCGCGAAGCTGAAGCTGCGGCATGGGAGCTGAACTATGTTGCCCTCGACGGCAACATCGGTTGTATGGTCAATGGTGCCGGTCTGGCCATGGGTACCATGGATATCGTTAACCTGCACGGTGGTTCGCCGGCTAACTTCTTGGATGTTGGCGGCGGCGCCACCAAAGAACGCGTTGCTGAAGCGTTCAAAATCATCTTGTCTGACGCCAACGTCAAGGCCGTCTTCGTGAACATCTTCGGCGGCATCGTTCGCTGCGATATGATTGCTGAAGGTATTATCGGTGCCGTTGAAGAAGTGGGTGTCAAGGTTCCAGTGGTTGTTCGTCTGGAAGGCAATAATGCTGAGCTTGGCTCTCAAAAATTGGCCGAAAGTGGTTTGAACATTATCGCTGCCCGTTCGTTGACCGAGGGTGCCGAACGAGTCGTAGCCGCCGCAGGAGGTGCAGCATGAGTATATTGATCGATAAGAATACCAAGGTAATTTGTCAGGGCTTCACCGGTTCACAGGGCACGTTCCACAGTGAACAGGCTATCGAATACGGTACCAAAATGGTCGGTGGTGTTTCTCCGGGCAAAGGCGGTTCGGTCCATTTGGGCCTGCCGGTCTTTAACACCGTGCGCGAAGCGGTGGAAGTTACCGGCGCTCAGGCAACGGTTATCTATGTACCGGCGCCGTTTTGTAAGGACGCCATCGTTGAAGCGGCCGACAGCGGTCTAGAACTGATTATCTGTATCACCGAGGGCATTCCAACGCTCGACATGCTTTATGCAAAAGAATATGTCGATCGCAAAGGCGTCCGTATGATCGGGCCAAACTGCCCAGGTGTTATTACACCGGGTGAATGTAAGATCGGTATTATGCCCGGCCATATCCACATGCCTGGCAAGGTCGGCATCGTTTCACGCTCTGGCACCCTGACTTACGAAGCGGTCAAGCAGACCACCGATCATGGCTTTGGCCAGTCGACCTGTGTCGGTATCGGCGGCGACCCGATCCCGGGTGCCAACTTTATCGATATCTTGCGCATGTTCCAAGACGATCCTGCCACCGAAGCGATCGTAATGATCGGTGAGATTGGCGGCACGGCCGAAGAAGAGGCAGCTGCCTTTATCAAAGACCATGTCACCAAGCCTGTGGTGTCCTATATAGCAGGCGTTACGGCACCAGCCGGCAAGCGTATGGGCCATGCCGGCGCAATCATTTCCGGCGGCACCGGTACGGCCGATGAGAAATTTGCAGCCTTAGAAGATGCCGGTGTGAAAACCGTGCGTTCGTTGGCTGAGATCGGTAATGCACTGAAAGAAATTACCGGCTGGTAAGGCGGGTACAATATAAAAAGGCGACCTAGGTCGCCTTTTTTTGCTTTGCGTCTTGAGCCCCAGGGCCTGCGCGAGGGTATTAGCTTATATCTTGTCGACGCCCAGCACGCGCTTCAGCATCATCAAGGTTGTTTATCCGTCTTTTCGATCACCTCGCCTTCGATGACCTCACCTTCTATATCGCGGTTTTGGTTGAACTGAGACTGGTAGCGATGAAAATGCTTCGGTGCGGCAAATAACGGTCGGCCAGTCAATTTCACCTTGATGCGATTCACCATGGCAACGGCCAATGCCACCAAAGCCAAACTGAATATGACGATCAGGCCGATCCAGAACAGGGTCGCGGTCAACACCAGGGTGGCGCCGATCATTAAAAAGCGCTGCCAGGCTGGGCGTTGATTAAAGGAAAACTTCAATTGTCGTATCATATTCGAATGCGTCTATTACGTTTGAACACCATAGTGAAACCAACGGCGTTACTTTTCAAGGAAAAGCCGGGGGTCATTAGTCATATCGACACATCATTGACAGTTGAGCGCAGGGCCTTACCGATCGGCACAGCCATCAACATCAGGGCACCGAGAATAAAGTAAAGCATGATAAAGAGCAGAGCCGTATGCCGGCCCAAGAGGTCGCTGATCGGGCCGAAGCTCATGCCGATAATGATCGCGAAACGGCCAAAGGTGCCCCACAGACCAAATAGCAGAGCCGAATCCTTAGGGTGCGCCAATAGCCCCACTAAAGCCCGGCTGGCCGATTGGGTGGCACCCAAGGCGCTGCCGGCAACAAAGGCGAGGACGGTAAACATGCTTTCCTGACTTAAACCAAAGAGCGTGGCCAGCGGTGTTAGGCCGTAAATACCGATAATGCCCAGTAGCCACCAGAGCAGTGACAGCAGTATGGTGCTTTTACAGCCCAGCCTGTCCTCCAAAAAGCCAAAACCGATAGCGCCTATCATCGAGCTTAGCTGCAAGGTTGCACCGATTAAGACCAGCGTGCTGCCGGTAATACCGATTTCTTCCTGCGCATAGATACCAAAGAACTTCACCACAACCGAAATACCCGCGCTATAGACCATAAAGGCGATAAAAAAGCGAAAGAGCACCGGGTATTCCTCAACCAACCCTTTCATCGCCAAAATGCGCTCGGTACCGGCTTTAAGCAGAGTCGTGAGTTTGGCGTTGGCAAAACCCGGTTGCGGTTGCGCGCGCTCCCTAACGAGGAGGAAGGTGGGTAGGGCGCCAAGGGCATAAAAGAGGGCGATAAAAATCATCGCCAGCTGATTTTCATCGATATAGGCCGCAACATCCAACTGTGCGGAGCTGGTAATGATGCGAAACATTAATAACAGGCTCAGCAGGCCGCCGATATAGCCAATACCCCAGCCAATACCCGATACCTTGCCGATATTTTTTCGAGTCGCCAACTCCGGTAAAAAACTGGCAATAAAGGACTCAGAGAGCATCCAGCCGGTGTTGCTGATCACCAGAAACAGCAAACCCAGCCCAACCTGGCCCGGGTCGACGAAGAACAAGCCCGCGGTGCCCAAAACAGAGGCCAGGGTGCACCAGGCGAGAAACTGTTTCTTGTTACCGCTAAAGTCGCACAATACACCGACAAAGGGCGCGAGGATTATGGCGAGGGCGGTCGATAGCGCGACGGCGATGGACCAGAACGTGTTTTTGAGATGTGCCAACTCCGGCGGCACGATGTAATTGACAAAAAATGCCGAATAGATAAAGGTCACCACAACGGTTGTATAGCTGCTGTTGGCAAAGTCATACATGGCCCAGCCGAATATTTCGCGCTTTTTTACCGCCAATGTCGGCTTGTTTCCGATCATGGTCCGTATCCCGTTGTTTTTTAGGTCACCGTTAGTGTGCCCTATGGCCTAGTCCGAGGCCAATGAGTTCACAACAGGGGCTGGCGATATTCAACTAAGACCTTGAATTCTATCTGATTATCCCCATTTATTGCCAGTCTATGGTCGATAAACAAAGGTTGAGAGGCAACATGTCTGATACAAAGCAGGAATCGCTCAGTTTTCAAACGGAAGTAAAACAACTTCTGCATTTGATGATCCATTCTCTTTATTCCAATAAAGAAATTTTTCTCCGGGAACTTGTCTCCAACGCGTCCGACGCCTGTGATAAGTTACGCTTTCAGGCGCTCAAGGATAACGCCCTGATGGCTGATGACGCGGATCTGCGCATTCGCATCAGTGTCGATAAAGAAAACAATACCATTTCGATCGAAGATAATGGTGTCGGCATGAGTCGTGCCGAGGTGGTACAAAACCTTGGCACCATCGCACGATCGGGAACCGCGGAATTTCTGCAAAACCTCTCCGGTGACGAACGCAAAGACAGTCAGCTGATTGGTCAATTCGGTGTTGGCTTCTATTCATCCTTTATCGTGGCCAAGGCGGTGGATGTCTATACCCGTAAAGCCGGTCTTGATGCCTCCGAGGGCGTGCATTGGCACAGCGCGGGCGAGGGTGAATTCACCATCGGTAATGTTGAACTGCCAGAACGCGGTACCCGCATCGTTATGCATTTGAAAGCCGATGAACTCGAATTTGTCGACAACTGGCGCCTGCGCAGCCTGGTCAAGAAGTATTCCGACCATATCTCCGTGCCCGTACAGATGTTGCAAGAAAACCACCCGGCTGACGCTGACGCTGATGCCGAGCTTGAGGGTGACGAGCCTAAAGTTGAGGCTGCAGCCGTGGCGCCAAGCTGGGATAACGTTAACAGTGCCAAGGCCCTGTGGACGCGCCCGCGCAGCGACATAAAGGACGAGGAATACCAAGAGCTGTACCACCATATTTCGCATGACTTTGGCGATGCGCGTTCTTGGAGCCACAATAAGGTCGAAGGTAAGCTCGATTACACCAGCCTGTTGTATATCCCCAAGAAAGCCCCCTTTGATATGTGGAACCGCGAGCGCGTGCGCGGCTTGAAATTGTTTGTTAATCGCGTGTTTATTATGGACGATGTTGAGCAGTTTCTGCCGCTCTATCTGCGTTTTGTGAAGGGTATTGTCGATTCGAATGATTTGCCGCTCAACGTCAGTCGAGAGATTCTGCAGAACGATGCCACGATCGAAACCATCAAGGCGAGCTTAGGTAAGCGCGTCCTAGATATGCTCAGCAAACTGGCCAAGAAAAAGCCTGAAGAATATCAAGAATTTTGGGATGAGTTCGGTCAGGTCCTCAAAGAAGGCCCGGCTGAAGACATGGCAAACAAAGAGACGATCGCCAAGTTGTTGCGTTTCTCCTCCAGCCAGAGCGGCGATGAGGCCCAAACGGTTGCCTTGAGCGACTATGTTGCACGCATGGCAGAAGGCCAGGCGAAGATCTATTACGTTTGCGCCGATAACCACCAGACTGCGAAGAACAGCCCGCATCTGGAAGTGTTTCGTAAGAAAGGCATCGAAGTTTTGTTATTGACCGACCGCATCGATGAGTGGCTTATGGGCTACCTGCAAGACTTCGACGGCACCGAATTCGCCGATGTGGCCCGGGGTGGCTTGGACTTAGGCGATATCGAAAGCCCAGAAGAGAAAGAGTCCCAGGTTAAGGCCAATGATGAGCACAAGGATTTATTGGCGCGCATAAAAGGTCTGTTCGAAGCCGAGGTCCAAGATGTGCGTATGACCCATCGACTGGTTGAATCGCCAGCCTGTATAGTCGTCGGCGATAACGATATGGGTGCACAGATGCGCCGCATTATGGAATCGGCCGGACAACAGGTGCCCGACAGCAAGCCAATTCTGGAGTTAAATCCAGAGCATCCGCTGGTTCAGCGCCTGGAATTGGA
Organism: Reinekea sp.; assembly: GCF_982785585.1. Taxonomy (NCBI): domain Bacteria; kingdom Pseudomonadati; phylum Pseudomonadota; class Gammaproteobacteria; order Oceanospirillales; family Saccharospirillaceae; genus Reinekea; species Reinekea sp. Next base: position 64,386 of record NZ_CEYAVF010000005.1, read on the forward strand.
ACAGAACGAAGCCCGCTTTGCCGATCTGGCCAGTATCTTACTGGAGCAGGCTCGTCTGGCGGAGGGCTCCAACCTCAAAGATGCAGCGGGCTTTGTCACCCGTCTTAACAAGCTGCTCTTGGAAATGATGGGCTAATTCTCACCTTAGCTCAACACTAGGCCACCCTCTTAGGTGGCTTTTTTTATGCGCCTAGCCCCAACGCGGCCAATGCGCCAAGTCGCTTGTGGCAACTTGGGGTTCGTTAGGGGTGTAGTTATGGGTAGCTTTGGTTACAATGTGGCAAAATTATAGTGAGTGATCTGCATGTTTAAAGAAATTCTAGCGACTGGCACATTGATTTTAGCAGCCACACCGGTTTTGGCCGGCGGTGAAATCGATCTGGGCCTATCACAAAGCTCTATCCGGGTTGAACACGATGCTGTGTTAGTGGGTACCGGAGCGCATGTATCACTCGGTGGTCTGTACAACGAAAACACCGAAAACTGGGCCATTATGGCCGGTTTTAATGCCGTGGATGCCGGCATGTCTAGTAAGGAATTCATTGGCGGTGTCGGCTTTAAGATGTTGCTGCTCTCGACTGTGGAAAATGAATTTTCCGTTGCCGCCGGAGTGGGTGGTTTCCTGCGCTGGCAGCCTGAGTTTATGAATGGGCTCGGATTTGAAGGGCAAACCTACTTTGCTCCGAGTATCTTGAGTTTTGGCGGTTTAAACTCGGCCTATGAGGCCGTTGGTCGTGTCACCTATAAGATATTACCGCAAGCGCGGATATTCTTCGGTTATCACGATGTCACCGCCAACTATGAGACAGACGGCAATATCGTTGTCGATTCAACCTACCATCTTGGCTTTCGGATGACTTACTAAAGCCTATGAGCCCCATCGCACGGACTAATATTATTCACAGCCAGCTGATCCAGCTGGTCGCCTTACAGGCAACCTCGAATACCCTGGCTCAGCCTGCTCTGCTAAATAGCTTTATACTGCTATTGGAGCAGGGCCTCTGTGCGCTGATTAGGGAATTGGCGGCGCCAGTTGATAGTGCTCGCAACGATGGCGGCTTGAGTGCGTTGTTGCTCGAGCTAGACGATGACACCAGCCGGTCCGCTCTGGTTAGCAGCATTCGCAATGATCAGCAAGATATCGGTCACTGGCTGTATCACTGGTCCAGCGCGCGGCTGCATTGCTTTCAACCAGCCGCCGTGGCACCCCAGGTGGTGGTACATCCGACCGAATCGCAGCTCATTCCTATGGTCGATCGGGAGCTTGCGCGCCGCCCGAACGACTGTGTGTCCTGGTTGCAGGGTTTTGCCGATCTGGTCTTCAGCAGCCGAAGTTTAAATAATTATGATTGAACGGAACCTCTTATGGCGAAATATTGGGAAATAGTGCAATTGACGGATGGTGCTTTTGTGCTGCAGAGCCCAGAACACCAAGACGAGAAACCCCTGGTGCGAATTGAGTTTTCTGCCGAAGCGGAGCGGTTATTAGAAGATCAGATAGCTCAGGTAGCGCAAGCGATGATCGGTGCTGGCGTTCAAGCAGCCAATTTCCTGTCAGATCGACCCTTCGAAGACGAGTCTGAATCCGAACATGAACGTTCCGATGAAACCAGTCTGCATTAGCAGTAATGCACACCGGTCCAATCAGTTGCTTTGGTAGTCTTGATAGCGCCCCAACACTTGGGTAACGTAGTTTTCGGTCTCCGGGTAGGGCGGTATGCCCTGGTATTTGGCCACCGCGCCTTCACCGGCGTTATAGGCCGCCAAGGCCAACGATAGACTGCTGAAGCGTTGCAGCAGGTATTTTAGATGCTTGGTGCCAGCATTAATATTCTCTCTCGGATCGAGCATATTCTGCACCTGGTATTGGCGCGCGGTCGGCGGCATGAGTTGCATCAAACCCAGCGCGCCCTTAGGCGATCGGGCATCGATTTTGAACGCCGACTCCTGCGCGATCACGGCCCGGATCAGGGCCGCATCCATATCATAGAGGTACGCCGCGTTGCGAATGTAACGGTCGATTAGGTCACGATTCTTTTCTGTATCCTGATAACGCAACGACCGACCTGCGGCACGCGCATCAATATTGGTTTGTTCAAGCACAAAACCCGCCAGATCGATCGGCCGATCGGTGACCACTCGGTTCCCGGTCGGCGACAGGTAGATGAACAGCTCTGCGCCTGTCGCGCCTGACATTAGGCCAAGGTAAATCAGTAGGCTGGCCAGAGCGGCCAGCTTAGCCCTCAAAGAAAACCGCGCCCAGGTTAATCAATGACCACAGTACCTTCTGCATAGGCTCGGATTCGGCGTATGCGGCGTGCGTAAAGACATCGCCATCACAAAGGCTGTTGAGCTGTTCCGGTGTTAAGTCCGTCACCATGGCCTGACCGTCGACGAATAAGACCGTGTCGGTGTAAGCCAGGCGGCTGGAGGCATTACGATAAATCGGATTGGCTCGCCAATGGCTTATAAATTCTTCAACCGCCCAATCGCCGGTTTCAACCGCCTGATCGTCGTATTTAGGCTGGGTCATATACTGTCCAAACCAGTTGGTTAAGAGCGCCGCGTTGTCGGCGTAGTCGTGCAAAATGGTCTGCAGCCGGACTATATCTTCGGGCCGTATTTCATGTGGCGCGCTGCTGCGATTGGCAAGCTCTGGATCGGCATAGCGATTGAAATCGGATACCTTGCTGGCCAAAAAATGACCAAAATCGCTGATCAGATCACTGTGTGCTGGCGCTCGAAACCCGACCGAGACGGTCAGGCAGTCGCTTAAGGCAGTGCCCCAATGGGCGAAGGCGGGCGGTATATAGAGCATGTCACCGGGCTGCAAAACCCATCGGTCCTGCTCTTCGAAGTCGGTTAGGATTTTCACCGGCAGCTGAGCGTTTATTTCACTGTTTTCATCACAGAGTTGGCCGGTCCTCCATTCACGTGTGCCCTCAACCTGGAGTAGAAACACATCATATTGGTCAAAGTGCGGGCCAACGCCACCGCCCTTGGTTGCAAAGGACACCATGATGTCGTCAATGCGCCACTGAGGCAGAAAATTAAAGCCGCTCAATAGGGTGCGGATTTCTGGAATCCAGTGATCCACAGCCTGTACCAAGAGGGTCCAGTTTTCTGGCCCCAACTCGGCGAAGTCTTCTTCGGCGAAGGGGCCATGGCGCAGTAACCATTCATCGGATTCCGGTAGATGTTTGATCAGACGAGATTCAACTTCCGGCTCCATCGCCAAACCGGCCAGTTCGTCGCCCGAAATGAGTTGCTCAGGGTTAAAGGCCTGGCGCAATAATTGGGGACTCTGTTGCCAATAGGTCGACAGAAAGGCATCGGCGTCAATATTTATCGAAGGTCTTGTCATAGTCAGATCCTAACCGGTTTTAGGTGATGGTAGTCTAGCAGAATTGAACGGCTTTGAAGACTCAAAGGGCTTGGGCTTGAATGGCAGGAGATGTTTGATTGAGTGGATCACGCTGTGCTCAAAACCCTGGGTCGTCGTTGCGGCGATGACCCAGAGCGGGGAGGGTGGTGCTAGTAGTCGCCGATCGTGCGCGCCTGAGTAACCGCATTGCCGATATAGGACGCAGGCGTCATGGCAAGCAGTTGAGACTTGGCTTCATCGGGCAAGTCCAGCTGCTGCACAAAATCGGTCATCATGGCCTCGGTAATAGCCTTGCCTCGGGTAAAGGCCTTCAGTTTTTCATAAGGTTCGGTGATGCCATAGCGGCGCATCACCGTTTGAATAGCCTCGGCCATGACTTCCCAGGCATTGTCCAAATCGGCGTTGATGCGAACCCGATTCACCTCAAGTTTGCTAATGCCTTTTAAGGATGACTGATAGGCGATCAGGCTGTGTGCCAGGCCGACCCCCATCGAACGCAGTACCGTGGAGTCGGTCAGGTCGCGCTGCCAGCGAGACAAGGGCAACTTGGCGCCCAGATGGCCCAGGATCGCATTGGCGATGCCCAGGTTGCCCTCGGAGTTTTCAAAATCGATCGGATTAACTTTATGAGGCATCGTCGAACTGCCCACTTCACCGGCAATGGTGCGCTGCTTAAAATAGCCTAAGGAAATATAACCCCAGATATCTCGATCGAAGTCGATCAATATGGTGTTGAAGCGCGCCAGGCTGTCGAACAACTCGGCGATATAGTCATGCGGTTCGATCTGGGTGGTATAGGGATTAAAAGTAAGACCCAGATCGCTCACAAATTGCGCGGCCGTGGCTTGCCAATCGATATCGGCGTAGGTCGCAAGGTGGGCATTGTAGTTACCCACGGCACCATTGATCTTACCCATATACTCTATACGTTCAACCTGCTTGATCTGGCGCCGCAGTCGGTAGACAACATTGGCCATTTCTTTGCCAACGGTGGTCGGTGAAGCTGTTTGGCCATGGGTGCGGCTGAGCATCGGCTGATCGGCGAGGTCTAGGGCGACCTGCTCGATCGCGTTGGCGACCTCTACTAGGGCCGGAACGATCACCTGTTGCATGCCATTTTTAAGCATCAGGGCATGGGATAGATTGTTGATGTCTTCAGAGGTACAAGCAAAGTGGACAAATTCCTGCAAGGCCGCCAGTTCGGGCTGGGCCGTTAACTTGGCTTTGAGGAAATATTCGATCGCTTTGACGTCGTGATTGGTGGTCGCCTCTATTGCTTTAATGGCGGCCGCATCGGCAAGCGAAAAATCACTGACAATCGCATCGAGATAGGCTGTAGCGGAGGCAGAAAACGCCGGACACTCCGGAATTTGGGGATGATTCGCGAGTTGCTGTAACCAGCGGACTTCCACCTCGACCCGATATCGAATTAGACCGAATTCACTAAAATAGGGCCTCAGGGAGGTCGTTTTGTTACCGTATCGCCCGTCGATGGGTGAAATAGCGGTGAGTGCTGACAGATCCATAATTAAAGCCTACCTTAAAACCAAGCGGAAAAAACGCGGCGAGTATACCTTAAAAGCGCCATTAGGCCACGTCGATCATCGCTTGAGCGGCGCGATGCAATTTTTGTCGATACCACATCAGGTGCCAGCGCCGGCCGCCCGACTGTCGCCACAACAGGGCACAGCGGACGCCATAGAGCAAAAGGGTGCGGACCTTTTCAGCGACCTTGGGGTTCTGTAAGTGGGTTGGGTTGCCGGTGACGCGAATGCGAAAGTTTAATTGACTGATGCTGTTCTGGTAACAACGCGCGGCAGAGCCGATCACGGCTTCATGACTGTAGCTGTCGAAATAGCGTTGCTGTTCAGCCGTTCGGGTCAAGGCCTTGGACAGCTCGTTCATCAGGTCGGAGCGCTTATCGAGTTTGGCCTGAACGGCCATAATAGCCATGGCGTACTGCAACACCTCCCGGCCGACGCCTCGGCCGTTCTTTGCCAGGGCGGTGTTTAAGATGGTTAAGCCATGATCGAGACTGGCCGGGCCATTAAATACATCATCGAACGAGCTGGGCGCCAGATTGAGGACGGTCTTTAACGCATTGGTCAGCTGGTCGCTGTCCAATTCTCCAGACTTGGCCAGTTGATCAACCAAACTGGCGGCCTGGAAAATGCCTGCCAGAGCCATGGTTTGGTGCGAGAGATTGGTAGACATTAGGTATCCTTTGCCATGCAGTTAAAGCCAGGTCGATTCGATTACACCACCGCCGAGACATCGATCGCCGCTGTAAAATACAGCGGATTGGCCTGGTGTAATGGCTCTTTGTGGCAAATCAAAATCAACAACATAATGGCCATCGGCTGTTTTGCTCAGCGCACAATGTTGATCTGGTTGGCGATAACGGTGCTTGCAAGTCACGGAAATCGGCAATTTGGGGCCTGTTTCGTCTACCCAGTAGACAGAATCCATGCGTAAATGCTGCGTGAATAGGGCCTCGTTGTCAGTGCCCTGCACGACGACCAGCACATTTCGATCTAGATCCTTATGGGCCACAAACCAAGGGGCTTCACCATAATGCGTGCCGCCTATGCCCAAGCCCTGGCGTTGGCCAATGGTGTAATACATCAGGCCCTGGTGTTGCGCTAAGGTCTCGCCATTGATGGTTTCGATGGCACCCGGCCGGGCCGGCAGATATTGTTTTAGAAAGTCGGCAAAACGCCGCTCACCAATGAAACAGATGCCTGTGCTGTCCTTCTTCTTCGCCGTGGCCAATTGGTATTTTTCGGCAATAGCGCGGACCACCGGTTTCTCCAACTCACCCACCGGGAAGAGGGTTTTGGCAAATTGCTCGTGGCCGACGGCATGGAGAAAGTAACTTTGATCCTTATTGCCATCGAGCCCGCGTAGCAGCTGAGCGCGGCCATCCACCAGCGCGGTTCGGGCATAATGGCCGGTCGCGATTTTGTCAGCGCCTAGGCTGAGGGCATAGTCGAGGAAGGCTTTGAATTTGATTTCGCGGTTACAGAGGATATCCGGATTGGGCGTTCGACCGGCCTTATATTCGGTGAGAAAGTGTTCGAACACCTCATCCCAGTATTCGGCGGCAAAATTGGCCTTGTGCAGCTTGATGCCCAGCTTGTCTGCGACCGCTTGGGCATCGGCTAAATCCACTTTGGCCGTGCAATGATCGGTGCCATCATCCTCATCCCAGTTTTTCATAAACAGACCCTCAACCTGATAGCCCTGCTCCAGCAGCAGGGCGGCGGTGACCGAAGAGTCTACCCCGCCAGACATGCCGACTATTACAGTTGTTGAGCCATTGGTGGTCATTGGTGATCTCCCAGGTACAGGTCATGAATAAGGTTGACAGGGTAAATGGGCGCATCCGGGCAATCTTCAAGGGTTTGGCGTGTTAATTCGCTTCTTAATTGATACTTATTAGCCTGCAGGTCGTCTAGATCGAGCCATTGAGCCGACAAGATGTCTGGATCGAGTGTTTCGCTCAACCGCTCTAGGGCCACGGCATGAAAACAAATCCGCAGATAGTGCGTGCCGCTGGTGCCATGAATGCCTTGGTAAATCGCCTGGAGACCTGTAATTTCAACTTTATAGCCGGTTTCTTCGAGGGCCTCGCGCTGTGCGGCGGCGATTAGATCTTCGCCATCCTCGACATGACCGGCAGGTTGATTCCAACAATTTATACCGTTATCTATTTCGTTTACCATAAGCATTTTGTTGTCCTGTAGACAGACAACAGCGACGGTGAGGTGAGGGTATGACATGGACAGAATCCTATTTTGTAGAGCTAATGCTGATTATCGTTTCATTCAACAGCGAATATAGCAATGGATTCACAAGTCTTATGCAAGTGGCGGGACGATTTTTGTCAGCAGTTCCATTAAACTAACCACAAAGTATAGATTAAATCGTATCGTTATTGGCGATGCCAAACACCCTAGGTGATTAAATAAAGGAAGTTATCGATGATCATTCAGCCCAAAATTCGAGGTTTTATTTGCACCACGGCCCATCCCACCGGCTGTGCGGCAAATGTTCAAGAGCAAATTGACTATGTTCAAGCTCATAAGGCCGACATTGACGGACCCAAAAATGTCCTCGTGATCGGCTGTTCCAATGGCTATGGCCTCGCCTCACGGATCACCTCCGCGTTCGGTTTTGGTGCCAATACTCTGGGCGTGATGTTTGAGAAAGAGCCGAGTGAACGCCGCCCGGCTTCAGCCGGTTGGTACAACACCGTTGCGCTGGAAAAGGCCGCTCAGCAACAGGGCCTATTTGCCAAGGCTTTGAATATGGACGCCTTTTCGAACGAAGCCAAAACGGCGGTGATTGAAGAAATCAAAGCCAATATGGGTAAGATTGACCTTGTCGTTTACAGTCTGGGCGCCCCCCGGCGGAAGGATCCGGTCTCGGGTGAGGTCTATTCCTCCACGCTGAAGCCGATTGGTCAGCAGGTAACGCGCAAGAATTTAAACACCGATACCAAGGTTGTGTCGGATATCACCTTAGAACCTGCTAGCGATGAGGAAATCTTCAATACCGTTAAGGTCATGGGTGGTGAAGACTGGGAACTATGGATCGAAGCCTTATTGGCGGCCGATGTCCTGGCTGATGGCGCCAAGACCACTGCATATACCTATATCGGTAAAGACCTGACCTGGCCAATCTATGGTGGCGCCACTATCGGCAAGGCTAAGGAAGACCTCGACCGCGCCTCGACTGCAATTGGCACACGTCTAGCCAATAGCGTAAACGGCCAGTCCTATGTGTCAGTCTTAAAAGCTTTAGTTACGCAGTCGAGCTCTGCCATTCCGGTTATGCCGCTCTATATATCGGCGTTGTATAAGGTTATGAAGGAAGAGGGCACCCATGAGGGTTGCATCGAGCAGATCTTTGGACTGATGTACCATCAGCTCTATTCTGGCCAAGCGCTCAATTTGGACGATACCGGCCGAATTCGTATGGAGGATAACGAATTAAAGGATTCGGTCCAGCAACGAGTTGCTGAGCTCTGGGCGCAGGTAAACACCGAAAACCTGACCGAGGTAACCGACTTTAACGGTTACCAGGCCGAGTTTTTCCGCCTCTTTGGTTTTGGTTTTGAAGGAGTCGACTACGCTGCGGAGGTCGACCCGATCGTTTAGTCGACGCAACCTGTGATGGGGGGGCCTTGGGGCCCCCTTTTTTGGCTTCACAGTTTATACCGTTATCTAAGAGCATATCTTCGGTTAATTCCTTAACCTGGCCGGGCATTAGGTCAACGACAGACAGGTTAGCCAATTCCGATCGGATCAAGCGCAGGGTCGGTAGCCCAACCGCGGCCGTCATCCGGCGTACCTGCCGGTTACGGCCCTCCGTCAAGGTGAGTGAAATCCAGCTGGTTGGTATAAGGCGTCGGCTGCGGATCGGCGGTGTTCTCGGCCATAGCCAAAGGGGTGGTTCTATGGCCTCTGCCCGACAGGGTGCACAGGCTCCATCGGTGAGTGTCACGCCCTGGCTTAATTGCGCCAGCTGAGCGGGCGTGACCTGACCTTCCACCTGGGCCAGATAGGTCTTCGCGACCTTGAACAGGGGGTGCATCATGCGGTGAATCAGGGCGCCATTGTCGGTCAACAACAGCAGGCCTTCAGAATCATAATCCAGTCGGCCGGCGCCGTAGATGTCGGGTACCCTGATATAGTCGGCCAAGGTCGCTCTGCCACGATCATCGGTAAACTGGGTTAATACCTGAAAGGGTTTATTAAAGAGTAGGTAGCGCGGCATAAATGGGTATTTCTTCCTCGTGTGGCGACGGGTCTATTAGTGCAATTAGCCTAAAGTCCGATTACTTTCGCGCCTTCAGCTGCTATTATCCAGCGCAAATTTACAGCGATTGACGTGTGGGTAAGCGCTCTTTGCCGACATTTTCTGCAGACTACTAGGAAATTCCATGACTGATTCAAAAGCTAAAATAATCTATACGGAAACAGATGAAGCACCAGCCTTAGCAACTTACTCGCTGTTACCCATCGTGGCTGCCTTTACGAAGGCCGCCGATGTTGCCGTCGAAACTCGAGACATTTCCCTTGCGGCGCGGGTTATCGCCAGTTTTTCTGAATTTTTAGCGGAAGACCAACGTATTTCGGACGATTTGGCCGAGCTCGGTGAGCTGGCCAAGCAGCCGGATGCCAATATTATCAAATTGCCCAATATCAGCGCTTCTTTGCCGCAATTGATCGCTACTATCAAGGAACTGCAAGCAAAAGGCTATCAGATTCCGGATTACCCGGCAGAACCGACCAACGATGCCGAACGCGATATCCGCAGCCGCTTTGATAAAATCAAGGGCAGTGCGGTCAATCCGGTCTTGCGGGAGGGTAACTCCGACCGTCGCGCACCCGCTTCGGTAAAACAATATGCGCGCAAAAATCCGCACAGTATGGGCGCGTGGAGCACTGAGTCTAAAACCCACGTGGCCTCGATGTCAGCCGGGGACTTCTATGGCTCGGAAACGTCCATAACCCTAGAGACCGCGACTCAATACCAGATTGAGTTGCATGCAGACGATGGCGCCGTAACGGTTCTGAAAGGATTCTCTGCGCTGTTAGCCGGCGAGATAATCGATTCGGCCGTAATGAGCCGAAGTGCCTTGCGAGCCTTTTATGCTGAGCAAATTAGCGACAGTAAGAAGCAGGACCTGCTGTTTTCATTGCATCTCAAAGCCACCATGATGAAAGTCAGTGACCCGGTTATCTTTGGTCACGCCGTCACGGTTTTTTATCAGTCTGTGTTCGATAAGTTCGGTGCAGAGTTGGCGCAAATTGGTGTCGACGTCAATAATGGCTTGGGCGATCTTTATAGCAAACTGCATCTGCTGCCCGTTGCCCGCCAAGCTGAGATCGAGGCCGAGATCGCCGAGGTGTATCGCCACGCGCCTGAGATGGCAATGGTCAATTCTGATAAGGGCATCACCAACCTGCATGTCCCAAGTGACATCATTATCGATGCCTCCATGCCAGCGATGATTCGCACCTCAGGCAGAATGTGGGCGCCAGATGGTCAGCCTAAGGATACCAAGGCCGTTGTGCCGGATCGAAGCTATGCCGGAGTCTATCAGGCCACCATCGATTTTTGCCGCGAGCACGGCGCCTTCGATCCAACTACCATGGGCACCGTGCCCAATGTCGGTCTGATGGCGCAAAAGGCCGAAGAATACGGCTCACATGATAAAACCTTTATCTTGGCAGCCTCCGGCACCGTCAAGGTCGTTGATCAAGACGGTCAGTTGTTGCTGTCCCAGGCCGTCGCTATCGGTGATATCTTCCGTATGTGCCAGGTCAAGGACGCGCCAATTCAGGATTGGGTCAAATTAGCCGTCGTGCGCGCGCGTGCAACCGGCTGGCCAACAATCTTCTGGCTCGATGAGCAACGTGCTCACGATCGTGAATTGATTAAAAAGGTTCAGCACTATTTGCAAGATCACGATACCCAGGGTCTGGACATTCAGATCATGTCACCTTTTGCCGCCACCAGTTATACCTTGGCGCGTCTGAAAGCGGGTGACAACACCATCTCAGTGACCGGTAATGTGTTGCGCGACTATCTAACCGATCTGTTCCCCATTCTGGAATTAGGCACCTCGGCGAAAATGCTGTCTATCGTGCCGTTAATGAACGGTGGGGGCCTGTTTGAAACCGGGGCAGGTGGCTCCGCCCCCAAGCATGTCGAACAATTTAACCAGGAGAACCATCTGCGGTGGGACTCATTGGGCGAGTTTTTGGCGCTGGCCGTCTCGTTGGAACACTTGGCACTGACCTTTAACAATCCCAAGGCGCAGATATTAGCCGATACGCTCGACAGCGCGACGGCCCGGTTCCTGGACCAAAATAAGAGCCCGTTGCGCAAAACCGGCGAACTCGATAACCGCGGCAGTCATTTCTATTTGGCGATGTATTGGGCGCAAGCCTTGGCCGCTCAGAACAGCGATGCGGAATTGAAGGCCGCCTTTGGTGCCGCAGCCACGGCGTTAGTCAGTCAGGAAGCGGTTATTGTTGCGGAATTGAACGCCGTTCAAGGTCAGGCCATAGACGTCGGTGGCTACTATCGACCGAATAAGGCCAAAATCATTGCGGCAATGCGACCGAGCGCAACCTTTAACGCCATATTGGACGCCATTCGTTAAGCCAATCGGCGTTGCTGGGGTGTAAGTAAGGTCACCCCCAAAATCAGAAAAGCCCGGATAAACCGGGCTTTTTCGTCTCACTCAGAACCTAGTTTGGCTCTTTCGCAGTGGTCTTAGGTGCAATGGATGCTCCGACAGTCGCTTCCGATTTGGCAACCTGGATATTGACGGCGTGAATACCATGTTCAGACTTGACCGTTTCGAACTCCACTTCTTGTCCAGCTTTTAGCGTTTTGTAACCTTCCATTTCGATAGAAGAGAAATGTGCAAATAAGTCCTCCTTATGGTCATCACAAACGATGAAGCCAAACCCTTTGGCATTATTAAACCATTTTACTTTCCCTACAGGCATAACTGACCCCTTACGACCTAACTATACTAAGATATACCGCTGATCTGCCGTACTGCTTGAACCGAACTGTCAACAACTGCGCGCAACCGATGTCGAAGGATATTTACGTTCAATCCCTAACAATTGCGACGTGCTACTATGGAATACCGTTGAAACTTTCAAGTCAACCCCCATTTAATCAAGTTATGATCGATCAGGCGTTAGAATTGAGGATTGGTTCTAAACTATTCGATCCATATTCTCTGACGTTCGTATTCATTAATAGAGTTATAGATAATGTCATTTCGTCCTACTATCAAAACAATGTCTAGGCCAACGTCCCTTGGTGTGATTCTGGGTACAAGACTATCGGACGACGGTCAATCGTCGCCCGATGGTACCGGTGATGTCGCCGTGCAACCGGTGGATCCTGAATTAAAGAAACCATCGTTGTTCCGTGTTGTCCTCATGAACGATGATTTCACACCGATGGAATTCGTAGTGCACATTCTGGAGCAGTTTTTCGCAATGAATCGAGAAAAGGCTACCCAAGTGATGCTGGCAGTGCATACTCAAGGTAAAGGCGTATGCGGCGTCTACACTAAAGATATCGCTGAGACAAAAGCTGCGCTAGTTAACGATTATTCGCGTGAGAACCAACATCCACTGATGTGTGAAGTTGAAGAGTTAGACGATTGATTTCGTCGAGGAAGGGTGAATCATATGTTGAGTAAAGATTTAGAGTTAACCCTAAATAGTGCATTCAAGGAGGCTAGGGCGAAGCGGCACGAGTTTATGACCGTTGAGCACCTGCTACTTGCACTGTTGGACAATCACGCTGCTGCCGATGTGTTAAATGCCTGTGCGGCGGATATTCCCCAGTTACGCCGGGATTTGATCGAGTTTATCGATTCCACCACGCCCTTGATCTCGGTCGGTGATGAAGACCGTGAAACGCAACCGACACTCGGCTTTCAGCGCGTGCTGCAGCGGGCCGTGTTCCACGTCCAGTCGTCGGGTAAAAAAGAAGTGACCGGTGCCAATGTGCTGGTTGCGATCTTCTCTGAGCAAGAGAGTCAGGCCGTCTACTTCCTGAAACAACAGAGTATCTCGCGTATCGATGTGGTCAATTTCATCGCCCATGGTATCTCGAAGGTCCAGTCGGATGATCCGGAACAGCAGGACTTTCAACAGGATGGAGGGCAAGAAGAGGCCGGCGGTGAAGCCAGTGGCGGTAATCCATTGGATAGCTTTGCCACCAATTTAAACGAGGCAGCCAAGAAAGGTCGTATTGATCCCCTAGTTGGGCGTGACTACGAAGTTGATCGGGTGGTGCAGATACTGTCTCGTCGGCGTAAGAACAACCCTCTGCTGGTTGGTGAGACCGGCGTGGGTAAGACGGCAATCGCTGAGGGCCTCGCCAAACGGATCGAAGACGGCGAAGTGCCCGATATTATGCTCGGTGCCCAGGTCTATTCACTCGATCTCGGCGCGTTGCTGGCGGGTACCAAATATCGCGGTGACTTTGAGAAGCGTCTGAAGGGTTTGCTCGCCGAGTTAAAGAAGCGTGACAAGTCGATTCTATTTATCGATGAAATCCATACTATTATCGGTGCCGGTGCGGCCTCCGGTGGCGTTATGGACGCATCGAACCTGCTCAAGCCGATGTTGAGTTCCGGTGAACTGCGCTGCATTGGTTCGACCACCTATCAGGAATTTCGCGGTATTTTTGAGAAGGACTCGGCCTTAACCCGCCGTTTCCAAAAAATCGACGTCAATGAACCGTCGGTCGAAGAGACCTACCGTATCCTGAAGGGTTTGAAATCCCGCTTTGAAGACCATCACCACCTACGATATACCGATAAGGCTCTGCGTGCCGCGGCTGAGTTATCCGACCGTTACATCACTGATCGCCATTTACCCGACAAGGCTATCGACGTTATTGACGAAGCCGGCGCTGCCGAGCGACTCAAGTCCGAAAGTAAGCGCAAGAAGTCGATCGGCGTGAGCGATGTTGAACGCGTTGTCGCATTGATTGCGCGCATACCCGCGCGATCGGTTAACAAGGACGATAAGTCGTTGCTGGCCAATCTGGAACGCAATCTGAAGATGACCGTCTTTGGCCAGGATGAAGCGATTGAGAATATCTCCTCCGCGATCAAGTTGGCGCGAGCGGGTCTGAAATCGGCCGACAAGCCGATTGGCTCCTTTCTCTTTACCGGCCCTACCGGCGTGGGTAAGACTGAAGTCACCAAGCAGCTGGCCGAGTCCCTTGGCGTGGAGTTGCTGCGTTTCGATATGTCTGAATATATGGAACGCCATACCGCGTCCAGGCTAATCGGTGCGCCACCGGGCTATGTTGGCTTCGATCAGGGTGGATTGCTAACCGATGGCATCAATCGGCATCCGCACAGCGTGTTGCTGCTCGATGAAATTGAGAAGGCCCATCCAGATGTTTTCAACCTGCTGTTGCAGGTCATGGATCATGGCACCTTAACCGATAACAACGGCCGTAAGACGGATTTCAGAAATGTCATCATGATTATGACCAGTAATGCCGGCGCGCAAGAGATGAGCCGCCGATCGGTTGGTTTTACCACCCAGGACAATTCGACCGATGGCATGGAGATGATTAAAAAGACCTTTACGCCGGAGTTCCGCAATCGCTTGGACGGTACGGTCCAGTTCACCGCCTTGTCGCGTGATGTGGTGATGAATGTGGTCGATAAGTTCTTGGTTGAGTTGCAGGCCCAGCTGGACGACAAGCGGGTGCATATGGAAGTCGACAAGGATGCGCGCGAATGGCTGGCTGAGACCGGCTACGACAAGGCGATGGGCGCACGTCCTATGGCCCGACTGATCCAAGAGAAGATCAAGCGGCCACTGGCCGATCTGATCCTGTTTGGACCGCTGGCCAGCCACGGCGGCTCTGTCTTGGTGTCGTTAAAAGACGGGGAGTTGGATGTCAGCGTTATCGGCGAGCTGGCTGAAGCTTAAATTGACCGCCGGGTGACCGGCGCGGCAATAAAAAAAGCACCCTAGGGTGCTTTTTTTGGTTTCTGGCTTAGCAGTGATTAACGCGCGCGATAAACGATGCGACCCTTCGTTAAGTCATAAGGTGTGAGTTCAACTTTCACCTTGTCACCCGTTAAGATACGGATGTAGTTTTTGCGCATTTTTCCGGAAATATGAGCGGTAATAACATGACCATTCTCAAGCTTTACGCGGAACATAGTATTTGGAAGGGTATCAAGGATCTCTCCTTCCATTTCAATCACATCTTCTTTTGCCATATTTCCTATAGAAACCTTTGAGTTCATAACGGCGCGCATTCTGCCTGAAAAAACGGCAATTAGCAAAAAATATGCAACCTTTTTTACTGGAACCAGATTTAGTGGCTGATTTTGAGCCAGCAGCGGGTCGGATTTACGCGCGCTGCTCTAGCGCCTGCCATTGACCATCGATCAATAGTTCGGTGGGCTGGTATTGCGTCTTGTATTGCATCTTACGACAGCCGGGCACCCAGTAGCCTAAATATAGGTAGGGCAGGCCCCATTGCTGAGCCAGATGGATCTGACTCAGGATGCTAAAGACACCCAGAGAACGCTTATCTAGATCGGGGTCGAAAAAAGTGTAAACAGCCGACAAGCCAGTGGGCAGCTGATCGGTCACGGCAACGCCAACCAATCGGTCATCGAGGGTCAGATGCAGCTGAAAGCTGAATTCATTGTTAATCGCCAGGAAATCGCTATAGGTGGCTTCGGACGCCGGAAACATCTCACCGTCGGCATGGCGCTGCGCGATATAGCGTTCAAACAGGTCATAGTCGGCCTGGCGGAAGACGCAGGGCTGAACGCTGACCTGAATATCTTGATTTTTGTTCCAAATACGCTGCTGAGATTTCTTCTTCTGAAAATCCTGAATCGGGACGCGAGATGGGATACAGGCGTGACAGGTTTTACAGTCCGGCCGAAACAGGTGTTTGCCGCTGCGCCGAAAGCCGGCCTGTGTCAATTGCTCGTAGAGATCCAGGGTGACAGCCAGGTCCGGATCGAGAAAGAGGGTGCGAGACTGTCGATCGGCCAGGTAGCTGCAATCGTGCTCGGTGGTCCGAAATAACTTTATCGAGCCCTCAGGCAGGGTTTCAGGATCGGTCATCGTGGGGCGCTCTCATCTTTTGCTCGAACAGCTGCTGAAGGACGTTCGGATCCAGCATGGCCAGACGGGTTAATGTGCGGGGTAGGTTGCTTTCAAAGGTTGGGCGATCGACCAATTGAGCCCCGAGCGAATCCAGATAGGGATTATAGAGCTGACAGTCAATCAGCGCCATGCCCTGTTGCCGCGTCCATTCGCTCAATGCCACGAAGGCAAACTTTGAGGCGCTGGGGCTCAAAGAAAACATGCTCTCACCAAAGAATACCCGGTCTATCGCCACACCATAGAGCCCGCCCACTAATTGGCCACGATCGTGAACCTCGATCGAGTGCGCCCAACCATCGCGGTGTAAAGCCAAATAGCCCTGTTTCATCGGCCTGGTGATCCAGGTGCCGTCATTGCGCAGGTCATTTTGCGCGCAGTGGTGCATGACTTGCTCGAAGCAATGATTCACCGTGATCTCAATCTGGCTGGCGCGAAACAATTTGCGCAGCGTCCTGGAGCGATGCGCCATGCCGGGCAGCATTACCATGCGCGGCGTCGGCGACCACCAGAGAATCGGCTCGCCGTCATTAAACCAGGGGAATATGCCGTGTCGATAGGCCTCCAACAGCCAGGGTGTGGTTAACGCTCCGCCTACCGCAAGTAGGCCACTGGGTTCGCTGAGCGCCTGATGGATGCTCGGAAATAGGGGATCGAGTTGGGGATCGAGCCAGTGCAGATGGTTCATAAAAAGTGTCACTATTTCAATAAGTTGGCAGCCATACTGTGGTATATTATGACCAATTTCCGGTGCAATACAGCAACAAGGGTGATTTCTTGGCTGAAAGACTAAAGTCCTATCATGCAGATGATCGGCTGATAGAGATAAAAAATCGATTTGTCCTCGACGCGTTGTGGATTATCGCGTTGACGGTGGGGCTATTTTTGTCCCTGGCCTTGATGACCTATAACGCCTTAGATCCGGGCTGGGCCATCGTCGGCGCCAATCAGCAGGTGGTCAACCTGGCGGGTTCAGCAGGCGCCTGGCTGGCATCCTTATTGATTAGCGGAATAGGCATCTTCAGTTATTTCTTGCCGATTTTTTGCTTCTACCAAGCCTGGATGGTGTTTCGTGAGCGTACCCATCCTCTGGGTTGGAATCCACTCATTACCTTGATTCGAGCACTTGGCTGGTTAATTTTTATCGCCGTCGGCTGTGCCCTGGTCGCGGTGCACACCGCCAGCGATCTGCCCGGCCATGCTGGGGGTTGGCTTGGACTGGCCCTCTCAGACTGGTTTTTTCCGATTTTTGGTTTAACCGGTAGCACGATGATTCTGGTCTTAGTCGGGTTTTTATCCCTGACCCTAGCGGCCAATATATCCTGGTTGGCGGTGGTTGATGCGATCGGTCTGTTTATCTTCACCCAGGTAGACCATTGGAGCCAGCGCTGGCGTCTGCACCGCAAAGCCGTCGCTGAACAAACGCAGGTCAAGCAGGTTGTTGAGCTGCGCAAGCAGAACTTGGAGGTGCAGCTGGAGATCCAATCCAAGCGCGTGCCGCCGCAGATCAAGCCTCTGATTAAGCAAGACGTGGCGCCGAGCACCCGAGTGGTCAAAGAGCAGCAGCAATCGCTCTTTGAGGACAGCGAACCGTCTGGCCGCTTGCCAGCGATCAGTTTGTTGACCCCGTCGGCCGGGGACCCACGCAGTGGCTACAGCGCTGAGGCGCTCGAAGCCATGTCGCGCATGTTAGAAATTAAATTGAAGGACTTTGGCGTTGTGGCCGAGGTGACCGAGGTCGCCCCAGGCCCGGTTATTACCCGGTTTGAGATTCAGCCCGCTGCTGGCATCAAGGTGTCCAAGATTACCAATCTGGCGAAGGACTTGGCGCGTTCTATGGCCCTGGTCAGTGTCCGGGTGGTGGAAATCATTCCCGGCAAAACTACCGTTGGGATCGAAATTCCCAATGAGCAAAGGGCCATTGTGCGCCTCAGTGATATTCTCGGTTCCAGCGTTTACGACGACTCGAAAAGCGTTCTGACCCTGGGCTTGGGGCATGATATAGGGGGCACTCCGGTGGTCGCCGATCTGGCCAAAATGCCGCACCTGCTGGTCGCCGGCACCACCGGCTCCGGCAAATCGGTGGGCGTCAACTCGATGCTCTGCAGCCTGCTGTTCAAGGCCACGCCCGAAGAGGTTCGACTGATTCTAGTCGACCCGAAGATGCTCGAATTATCGGTCTACGAGGGCATTCCGCATCTGTTAACACCAGTGATTACCGATATGAAAGAAGCTGCTGGCGGCTTGCGCTGGTGCGTGGCCGAAATGGAGCGGCGTTACAAGCTGCTCGCCTCAGTGGGCGTGCGTAACATCGGTGGTTTTAATAAGAAGGTCACCGAAGCCAGTAAGAATGGCGAGCCGATCCGCGACCCACTCTATGATCCCAGCCAAGCCATGGACCCTACCGAATTGGCCCCGATCCTGGTGTCCTTGCCCTTTATTGTCGTGGTGATTGATGAATTCGCCGACATGATGATGATTGTCGGCAAGAAGGTTGAAGAGCTGATTGCCCGGATCGCCCAAAAAGCCCGGGCCGCCGGCATCCATCTTATTCTGGCTACCCAGCGACCCTCGGTCGATGTCATTACCGGTCTGATTAAAGCCAATATTCCAACCCGCATCGCTTTTCAGGTGTCCTCGCGGATTGACTCCCGAACCATTCTCGATCAGGGTGGGGCAGAGCAGTTGCTCGGTCATGGCGATATGCTCTATATGCCGCCTGGCACCAGCCTGCCGGTGCGCGTGCACGGGGCCTTTGTCGACGACGATGAGGTCCATGCCATCGTTGCCGATTGGAAAAAACGCGGCAGCCCCAATTATCTCTCGGCAATCGCCCTAGCCAGTGAACAGGACGCCGCCGGGACATCGGGTTTTGAGGGCGAAGATGAAGATGGCGAAGCCGATGCGCTGTTCGATCAGGCAGTGGAGTTTGTAACCCAGAGTCGAAAGGCCTCTATCTCATCGGTTCAGCGCAAGCTTCGGATCGGTTACAACCGTGCCGCCCGATTAGTTGAAACCATGGAGTCGGCCGGCATTGTCAGTCCGCCGGGCCATAACGGCGCACGTGAGGTGCTGGCACCTCCGCCGCCCTCAAATTAGAAGAGAGTCTTATGCGTAATAACTTGTTGACCCAACTGTTGCTGACCAGTCAAATTTTATGGCTTGGCACCAATGTCTGGGCCGATGACGCCGCCCGGCAGCAGTTGATCGAACGACTGGAGGCACCGACAACCCTAAGCGCCAATTTCGAACAGCGAACCTTCTCGGAAAGCCAGAATTCGGTGACCCTGTCGACCGGGCTGATGCGCATCGCCAAACCGATGCGCTTTGCTTGGCAGGTTTTTGAGCCCTTTGAACAGCAGGTGATCTCCGACGGTGAAACGCTCTGGGTCTTTGATCCCGATCTAGAGCAGGCGACCTATCAACCCGTAGGAAGCTCGGTGCAGCAGTCTCCAGCGATGATTCTGTCACAACCGCGCCAAGTACTGACCCAACAGTATGACGTTCTCGAGGCCAGTACCGACGCTTTAGTGGTATACCGGCTGTTTCCGCTCGATACCAATTCGGTGTTTAGCGAGCTGACCCTGACTTTTAAACAAAATTTGATCGCCGAAATCCGCATTCTCGACAGCCTGGGTCAACAAACGCTGATCAACCTGACGGATGTGGTGGCCAATGCGCCGCTCGACGACGCGCTGTTTTCTTTTAATCCGCCTCCCGGCACCGACATGTTCGAGCAAATGTAATGGCCGACCTGTTCGCTAAGGGCGATATTTATCGGCCGCTGGCTGAAATGCTGCGCCCGAGTGACCTAAGCGGCTATATAGGACAAAGTCATATACTGGGACCGAGCAAGCCGTTGCGCAAAGCCCTAGAACAAAAAAATCTGCACTCGATGATTTTTTGGGGCCCGCCTGGGGTCGGCAAAACAACGCTGGCGAAGATTATCTCGCATACCGTCGATGCCCGTTTTGAGAGCATTTCGGCCGTCCAAGCCGGCGTCAAGGATATTAAGCTGGCTGCCGAAAAAGCCCGTCAGGCGCAAGGTCATGGCGATCGCACGGTGCTCTTCGTCGACGAGGTGCATCGCTTCAATAAGGCCCAGCAAGATGCCTTTTTGCCCTATGTTGAAGACGGTACCTTTATCTTTATCGGTGCCACGACCGAAAATCCCAGTTTTGAATTGAACTCGGCCTTATTGTCGCGGGCTCGAGTCTATGTCTTGAAATCCTTTAGTGATGAGGAGTTACAACAGTTGTGGCGGCGGGCGCAAGACTTGGAGCCCAGACTGGCGGCCATCGATTTCGACCGCGACAGCATCGGATTGATGTGCCAATACGCCGATGGCGATGCTCGCCGCTTTCTCAATATGATCGAAATCGCCTTGGATTTTTTCGAGCCCGGCCAACAGGTGACCAAACAGAGCATTGGCGATCTGCTGCAGGCGCAACCGCGGCGCTTCGATAAGGGCGGTGAGAACTTTTACGATCAAATCTCGGCCTTTCATAAGAGCATTCGGGGCTCCTCGCCCGACGGTGCGCTCTATTGGTTATGCCGCATGCTCGATGGCGGCATCGAACCGCTCTATTTGGCCCGCCGGATGGTGCGCATTGCCTCTGAAGACATCGGTAATGCCGATCCGCGGGCCCTCACACTGGCGCTCAGCGCCTGGGACAGTCAGCAACGTCTGGGCAGTCCCGAGGGCGAACTGGCCTTGGCACAGGCGGCTGTCTATTTGGCTAGTGCGGCCAAATCCAATGCGGTTTATAAGGCCTTTAATGCCATGATGGCGCAGGTGCGCAGTGCGCCGAGCGAAGAGGTGCCAATGCATTTACGCAATGCGCCGACCCAACTGATGAAAGATCTGGAGTACGGCCAGGCCTATCGCTATGCTCACGATGAGCCCCATGCCTATGCAGCAGGGGAGCACTATCTGCCGCCCTCGTTACAGAGTGAGCAATTTTACCAGCCGGTCGAGCGTGGCCTAGAAGCCAAAATTGGTCAGAAACTGGATTTCCTCCGCAGTCTAGATCAGGCCGCCGGGTCAGAGGACAGTCGTTGATGAGTACGTTAACAATTTGGCATTGGTTGGTTATCGGATTGGGCGGCGGCCTGGGTGCCATGGCGCGCTTTGCCACGGTCAGTTGGTTAAATCGACTACACGGTAGTCAATTTCCCTGGGGCACCTTCAGCGTAAATGTCGTGGGCAGCTTTATAATGGGCTTGGCTTTTGTTTTTTTCACCCTAAAATACCCACAGCTACCCGGTACCTGGCGCGCTTTCGTGCTCGTCGGGGTGTTAGGTGCCTTTACCACCTTTTCCAGTTTTGCCCTGGAAGCGTTATCCTTGTTCCAACAGCAACAGCTAACTCTAGCCCTGATGTATCTCGTGGCATCGGTGATCGTCTGCATGATCGCCGTCTCGGCCGGATACGGATTGGGCAAATTTATTTTCTAATTAAGGACTCAGCAAGATGCTTGACATTAAGCAGCTCAGACAAGACCCGGAAGCGATAGCACTGATACTTAAGACCAAAGGATTCCACCTCGATGTGGTCTCTTTTCAATCGCTGGAGTCCAGTCGAAAGTCCTTACAGGTTGAGACCGAAGATCTTCAGGCGCAGCGTAAAAAAGCGTCCAAGGCGATCGGTGATTACATCCGCCAGGGCATGAGCACCGACGACGCTAAAACCAAGGTTCAACAGGTCCTCGACGAGATCGCCATGACCCTGGGTCAGAAGGAGGTCGCTCTCAAAGCGGTTCAGGCCGAATTGGACGATATGCTCTACTCAATACCCAATCTACCGGACGCCTCGGTGCCCGCTGGAAAGGATGAGGCAGACAATGTCGAGGTGCTCAAGTGGGGTCAGCCGGGCGAGTTCAGCTTTCCAATTCGAGATCACGTCGATGTCGGTGCGGCCCTCAATGGTTTGGATTTCGAAATGGCCGCCAAGTTGACTGGCAGTCGTTTTGCCGTGATGCAGGGCCAAATTGCTCGGCTGCACCGGGCTTTGGGTCAGTTTATGCTCGATGTCCAGACCCTCGAGCATGGCTATTTGGAAACCGCCGTGCCCTTTATGGTTAATAAAGACTCCTTGTTTGGTACCGGTCAGTTGCCTAAGTTCGGCGAGGATCTGTTCAAGGTTGAATTCGATCAAGACTACTATTTGATTCCGACCGCCGAAGTGCCGCTGACGAATATGGTGCGCGACACCATCCTGAACGAGCAGGATTTGCCGATTAAGATGGTCGCTCACACCCCCTGTTTTCGCGCCGAGGCCGGCTCTTATGGGCGTGATGTGCGCGGCATGATCCGCCAGCATCAATTCGAGAAAGTCGAATTGGTGCAGATCGTTAAAGCCGAGGACGCCACGGCGACGTTGGAACTGTTGACCGGCCATGCCGAAGCCATCTTGCAGAAGCTTAGTTTGCCGTATCGCAAAGTCATCCTGTGTGGCGGTGATATGAGTATCGGCTCTGCCAAAACCTATGACCTCGAAGTATGGTTGCCGGCCCAGAACGCCTATCGAGAAATTTCATCCTGCTCGAATATGTCTGACTACCAGGCACGACGCATGCAGGCGCGATATCGCAATTCGACAACCAATAAGACTGAGCTGGTCCATACGCTCAATGGTTCGGGTTTGGCGGTGGGTCGTACACTGGTTGCGGTATTGGAGAACTATCAGTCAGAGGCTGGTTTGAGCGTACCAGAGGCGTTGGTGCCTTATATGGGTGGCTGTACCTTTATTCCGTACGTTGCCCAATAAAGTGCCTTGGCTCCGCTAAAAAACCCCGAAAGGGGTTTTTTTAGGGCCGCCCTAAGCCTCCAGTGAACATCGTTGGCTTGCCCGTTTTTTTAAAAGGAGAACGTCGTGGATTATTTTCCGCTCTTTCATCGCTTTGCGGATCAACAAATAGTGGTAGTCGGTGGTGGGACCATTGCGCTGCGCAAGATCACCCTGCTCGAAAAGAGCGGCGCGCGGATTCGAGTTATTGCCCCGGACATCCTGGCTGCGCTCAAAAACCGCGCCTCCTGTGAGTGTATCGAGCGCGAATTCATCGATAGGGATATTCAGGATTGTTCGCTCGTGGTTGTAGCCACCAACAATGGTGTCCTCAACAGTCATATTAGCGTTCTGGCCCGGGCTCAGGGGCTATTAGTCAATGTTGTGGATTCGCCCAGTCTCTGTAATGTGATTTTTCCTTCCATCGTAGATCGCAATCCGCTGGTCATCGCCATTACCTCGAGCGGTCAGGCGCCGGTACTGGCACGATCGGTTCGGGCTAAGCTGGAAAGTACCATCCCAGCCAGTTATG
The DNA here is from genome assembly GCF_982785585.1 of Reinekea sp. NCBI lineage: Bacteria > Pseudomonadati > Pseudomonadota > Gammaproteobacteria > Oceanospirillales > Saccharospirillaceae > Reinekea > Reinekea sp. The sequence continues at coordinate 87,797 of NZ_CEYAVF010000005.1, forward strand.
GCCAACTGGCCGCGCTGGCGGCACGCTTCCGTGCCGAGGTAAAAGCAACCTTTAGCCGTTCGGCCGATCGGCTCAGCTTTTGGGAGAAAATTCTCAATGGCGTTACCGCCGAACACGTTTACGCCGGCCGGATGGCTCAGGCTGAGCAGAGTTTGGTGGCCACACTGCATAATCCGGAGCTGCGCAAGCGCGGGGAAGTTTATTTGGTCGGCGCCGGTCCCGGAGATCCGGATCTATTGACCTTTAAGGCCTTACGGCTGATGCAGCAGGCCGATGTGGTGGTTTATGACGCCTTAGTCTCCGATGCGGTCATGGAGCTGGTTCGGCGCGATGCCGAACGCATCTATGTCGGCAAACGTCGAGCTCAACATACCCTTGCACAAGGCGATATAAACCAACTCTTGGTGGATCAGGCTTTGCTGGGCAATAGGGTGTTGCGCCTTAAGGGTGGCGATCCCTTTATATTTGGCCGGGGTGGGGAAGAGATCGACCTCTTGGCGGAACAGGGCATTGCCTTTCAGGTGGTGCCGGGCATTACCGCTGCATCGGGCTGTGCCGCCTATGCGGGTATTCCGTTGACCCACCGGGATTTCGCCCAATCGGTGCGTTTTGTGACCGGGCATCTGAAAGATGGCAGTGCGAATTTGCCCTGGGCGGAGCTGGTCTCAACCAGTCAAACGCTGGTCTTCTATATGGGCTTAAGTGGCATCGGTACCATCTGCCAAAAGCTTGTCGAGCACGGTCGTGATCCGCACACCCCGATAGCTCTGATCCAGAAGGGTACCACCCCTGAGCAACGAGTCTTTATTGGTACCCTGGCGACCATGCCGGGGATCGTCGAACGTGAAAAGCCCAGGGCCCCGACGCTAACCATAGTCGGTGAGGTGGTCTCGTTACACGACAAGTTGAGTTGGTTTGGGCCGTCGACCTCTAACGATGCCCATGGGCAATCCACAGCTCAGGGCCCTGGCGACTAATGGCGCTGTGCCCACCATTGGGCAACAGTGGCCTGGGCCTCGGCCAGCGTAATCCGCTGCAAGGCCGAGACAATAAGGGCTGCCGTTTGCAACACGGCCGCCTGGCCATAACCATCCCCTTCATTATTGTCCCAGAGCGCCAAGAGCGGATCCAGCTGGGCTTTTTCGGGCCGCAAAGCCCGGCGTGCCAAGACCGGTTCAAGCTTTTGTTGGTCATTCTGAGCGCCGGCATGGCTGGCAATAGCCGTTAGGCTGTCTGGCCGGACCTCAAATTCACCGCCATCGCCCTTGAGCACCAGGTTATTGTTCTGGCCCAGAAGAATCGCCGTTTGGTGATGCAGTGCCATATAGGCGGGATGAAACATGCCTTGAAGGGTTAAACCCGCCTGTAACGGATTGATATGTCGGACCAAGGTGTTGGCCGGCGAGCGCAGACCCAGCTCCGCCTTCATATCGATAAGCGCGGACAGTACCGGCGCAATATCGGCTAACGCCATATAGCAGATGTTAGTCCGCTGAAGCTCGACCTGCGCCGCGTTCAGGCTGGAAACCACCGCAATATCGAGCACCCGACAGACGTCGATGGCATATTGCCGGCCCGCGGTGTGTTCGCCACCGCCGTGGATAAAGATGGAAATGCCATTGCGCGCCAGCAGTCGAGCGGCCAACAGATACCAGGACGGTTGCTTCTTTTTACCGGCATAGGCCGGCCAATTGACATCGACCGAGCAGGTCGGAGCAAGCGTTAGCGGTTGAATGCAGGCACTGACCATGCCGGCCAATTCTTCGGCGGTTTCTTCCTTAACTCGCATCAACATTAGAAAGGCACCCAGTTGGGCGGGTGTAATGGTCTCGTTCAAAATAGCGCCCATTACAAAGGCTGCCTCATCGAAACTCAAATTCCGAGAGCCACTCTTACCGCGCCCCAGGGCGCGAATCATGGCGGGCATGGTGTATTGTTCGGTTAGGGTGTTCGGATTTGTCATTAGAGGCAATTCTTTGGTTTGGGGAGGCCGGCCAAGAGCGCCAGCGCTCGGGCTGGACTCTCGCCATATCGATGCATTAACCAGATACTGTTGCCTATATCTGGACCAAATTCGGTTTTGATGTGTTTTACCAGTGGCCGCATCGGCGGGGATAGGTCAAAGGTGAAATAGAACTGCCGCAACGCCGCTACCAACTGTTGGTCAAGCTCTTGCCAGGGCAAGCCGAGCGCGCCGGCGGTGGCGCCGGCCCAGTCGTCGGTCCAGTGCTGGGCATCAAGCAGAAAACCCTGGTGATCGGTGGTTAAACTCATGTGCTCACCATACGATCGTTTTAGCACTGAGGGCGCTGAGCTCAACCCAACGGGCATCATCGATCAGGGTCCAGTCGCCATCGGGTTGACCGCCGAGCTTGTCAATCTCGACTTGCCGAACCATCGCCTGACACGCATAGGGCCGGGCACGGTAGCATAGGGGTAAGGCCCGGCCAGTCAGTAACAGCACATCATCGGCCACAAGTAGTTGTTGAAACAGCTGTTGTTCGAGCTCGCTTGGGATCTGCGTGAGCGTTAGCAATTGCATTAAAAAACCTCCACGTGATCGGCCTGTTGGCACCACAAGGCCAAGTCCTGCAGCGCAAGGGGTTGCACCGATTGTTGGAGCGGCTGGTCGGGGAACAGTAGGGTTTGATGCTCCTGACAATAAAAGAGCGCTTCGCTGCCATAGAGGGGCAGGGCAGAGAGCTGCTTTTCCAGGGATTTCTGCTCTGTAGGAGCCTGTTGGGCGAACAGCCAACTGATGCCCTGTTCAAAGAACACCACACGATGGTCGATATCGAACAGAGCCAAACTCATGATGGCCTCCAAAATCTCATGACTTTGGCGTCCTTGGTAGGGGCTCTGTTTAATAATAATCAGGTTAAAGCTCATGCAGGACTCTATTTAAAGGTGATAATTCGGTCCACATCGTGGAAACCGGTGGCCCACTGGCCCAAACCCGTCAGTTCAAAACAGGCCGCGCTGGTTGTCACGCTTTGCTGATAACGGGCACTCTCGGCCTCATCGAGCACGCCGCGGTTGCTGGCGGCGGCGATACACAGGAGCAGATCAACATCGGCCAGCGCCAGCGACTGCCAATAGGCCAACGGATTGGCTTCATCGCTGGCCGGTGATTGGCTAAGCAAGCCATGATAAACCCCATCAAAAAAGAAAAACACGCGCGCTATATCATGACCGGCAGTCCAGGCCGCCTCGACAAAGCAGCGCACATCCGCGGCGTTATTGGCCGCCCAGGGTGCACCATAAACATTGAGTTGGAAACGCATCGATGAAATAGCCCGTAACACAAAGTGCAATTATAACGGAGCGGGCTCGGAATAGAACGGTTTGTTCGCCGTCTGAGCCGGGGTTGCGCCAGTTTGGGGGCTTTTACCGTGTTTTGCGAGCCAAAAAAAAGGCCGCAAATGCGGCCCCTTTGACAATTACTGTCGATCAGTCGTCGCTGCTCAGAAAACCAACCAGAACCAGCAGATGGACAAACAGGTTGTAGATATCCAGATACAAGCTAACGGTGGCGCGGATATAGTTAGTTTCACCGCCATTCACAATTCGGCTGGTATCAAACAGGATCATCAGCGACATCAGCAGCACAACACCACCGGAGATGGCAATGCTCATGGCCGGGATGGCGAAGAATATATTGGCAATCATCGCCACAACCATGACGATCATGCCGACCATCAGGAAGCCGCCTAAAAAGCTGAAATCCTTTTTGGTGGTGACCGCATAGAAGGATAAACCAAAGGTTACGATGGCGGTGCCACCGAGCGCTTGGGCAACGATTGAAGGACCGTTTGCCATGGCTAGATAATGATTCAGCATTGGCCCAAGACCAGCGCCTAACAGACCGGCAAAGACGAATGTCCAGACGATGCCCATGCTGGAGTTATAAGTACGGGGTAAAACGAACCAGACAATTCCGATGGCCGCCAGGCTCATGATCATCGATGCACCCTGAGGCAAGCCCATGGCCATAGAAATAAGCGCCGTGGCTGCACTGAATAGCAGGGTCATAGACAACAACATATAGGTATTGCGCAAGACTTTGTTGGTCGCCAGTGCCGACTCGGGACGAGCCGTAGCGATTTGATCGTATTGGGCCATTTAAGACGCCTCCAAATTATTACTTCAGGTTAACATTCCCTTAGTGCGGGTCAGAACCGTTACTTTCAAGGGTTATGTCTAGTCTGTTTCAAAACAGGGGTGTTGTTCAAGCATTATGCTGTACTTATGCCATTTATTTACTCGCCGGAATTCTATTTCCGTTGTTATACGTTGTAAACGTCAGCCTTTTAGGGGTGAAGGGTCGTTATTTAGGCAAAAAAGTACTGCAACAGTGAGTGAAAAAGACTACTCTCATTGTTTTAAACGATCGTTTGAATTCAGTGGGGACTCAGTATGAGCCAAGCCGACACCGTAACCCGCATCCTCGATTCGGCTGAGCAATTGTTCGCTGAAAAGGGTTTTGCCGAGACGTCCTTGCGCATGATCACCACCCGCGCAAAGGTCAATCTGGCCGCGGTTAACTATCATTTCGGGTCTAAAAAGGAATTGATTCAGGCGGTTTTTGCCCGTTTTTTAACACCCTTTACGCTCAAGTTAAGCAAGGAGCTGGATGCCGTCGTGGCCATTAAACGGGATCCGGATTTTCGGGATGTCTTAGGGGTGCTGGCCAGTACCATGCTCACCGGCGTTGCCCCTAACGATCACTACAACAAGTTATCGGTTTTTATGCGCTTGCTCGGTCTGGCCTATACCCAGGCGCAGGGCCACTTACGGCGCTTTCTGTATGAAAACTATGCCGAGGTCTATGGCCGCTTTATCGGTTATTTGAAACTCGCCCATCCGGATCTATCCAGCGAAGCCATCTTCTGGCGCTTGCACTTTGCCATCGGTGCGGCGGTGTTCACCATGTCGAGTATTGAGGTATTGAGAAGTATGGCCCAGACCGATACCGGCATCGATACCAGTGTCGAACAGGTCATGGCCCAGTTGATTCCATTTCTGGCAGCAGCGTTGGAGCAGGAAGCGTAGCCCGATCTGACTAGCCGGCGGCGCCAACAGAACCTTTGGGCTCTGCTGGCGCCGGCCGACAAGGCCTACCAACGCTTAGAGCGAACCCGGTGGGGCACAGAGAATTAAACGCACGCCACTGGTTATAAATTCGCACGACTGGTGTGCGGCCCATTCTTGTTCCGTTTGGCTGATCAAGGCAGAGACATCGTCGAGGCTGACCAGTGGGTTGACCGTTTGCAGATAAGTCAGACGCTCGATGCGGGCCTGATTGCTATGTTTTAGCGATTGGCCGCTCTCGGTCATAGCCTGATCAAAACGCAGTTGCGCCAGGCGTTGACTGGTTTCATACAGGGGTGCGATGCGATCTTTGGCCTGACGAATCATATTACGCGCCAACTTAACCGGTAGGGCCTTGATCTGGGCCTGCAGGCTGTCCTCGGCCAAGACCGCATCCAAATCCTTATCACCACCTTCTAACACTAAGGTTCGGAACAGGCTGTGGCTCATATGGGGCTTAATGGCATGGCCAAAGCGTTCGGGCATGGATATAGACCACTGTACCTCCATCAGCAACTGACCCGCCGGCACCTGAGTGGTCTGCAATACCGCGATGCTCGCTTGACCCAATTCGGTTCCTTGCAGAATGTCCATCAGACCCTGGATAAAGGGGTGTTCCCAGGATAAAAACAGGGTGTCTTCCCGTGCGCTGGCGCGTGCCCGGTCAAAGGTGACCACGGCCCCGCCTTCGGGAATGCCCGGTAGGGTCGGAATCAACATATTGCTCGATGGGATCAATTCATAAACCCCATCGGCGATCGACTCAAAATGCAGATTGAGCAGATTGGCGGCCATTTCGACCACATCGAGCGGATGGTGTTGTTCCAGCTGTTCGATGACGGCCTTGATCTCATCGGCTTCGGGCTGGCGACAGGAATTTAGCTCGAGCAATATATCTCGACCGCTTTCGAGCTGTTCGGCCAGACTTTTTAATTCGCCCTGAATCTGCTCTTTCAAATCATCGGATGGTGCATCAAACCACTGGGCCGCATAGCGTTCATGGATTGCGCTGGCCGCCGGTTGAATCTGTTCGACGCAGCGCAATGTGTTGTGATACCACTCAAAGCGTTGTTGATCATCGGATTCGGCCAGTAGATAGGCGTGAATCTGGATGGTTTGGGTTTGGCCGATACGGTCCAGTCGGCCGATACGCTGTTCCAGCATATCGGGGTGAGTCGGCAGATCCCATAAAATAAGATGATGGCAAAATTGAAAATTGCGTCCCTCTCCGCCGATCTCGGAACAAACCAAGATCTGCGCGCCGCCATCGGCTTCGGCAAAATGGGCCGCAGCGCGATCGCGTTCGATCAGGTCCAGGTCTTCATGGAAGGAGGTCGCCTCCAGACCGTGTTTTTGAAAGAGTTGAAAGGCGACATCCTTGGCGGTGTCCATATCGTGTGCGATCAAGAGGATTTTTTGGTCCCGATGCAGCAACAGCCATTTGGCCAGGGCGGCGATACGGCCAGCCTCATCATCAAACAGGGTTAGATCGGCTTGACGGGAATGGAACCCGGCGACGCCCTTACGGGTATTGCGATACACCACGCGACCGGTGCCATGGCGGTCGAGCAGGGCGCTGAGCGCCCGTTGATTGTCGTTATTCCATTGAATGCCCAAGGCTTCCAGTTCGGCAATATGGGCCGGCGTCACATTATCGTCATCTAGCGCGCGTGCCAGACCGGACAGTTCGGTAAAGCTCGACTCATCTTGCTGATACTTTTCTATACTGGTGAAACGGCCGGCATCCAACAGCTGTAGCCGACCAAAGTGGGCATTCATGCCCAGTTGCTCCGGCGTAGCGGTCATTAACAAAAGATGCGGGGTCTGTTCGGCCAGTATAGTCCAATGCAACAATTCGGCATTGGGTTCGGTGGGCAGATGGTGGGCTTCATCGACCACCAGCATATCCCACTCCTGCTCCATGATTTGCGCCAGACAGTCGATGTTGCTCAATTCTCGATGGCTGATCAGATGCACCTGGCCGATGCCGAAGTCGTGCTCTTCACTCTGGTACAGCTCGCAGTAGAGCGAGAAGCGGCGGATCAATTCCACCAGCCACTGGGCTTGCAAGGCTTCAGGCACGGCGATCAAAACCCGTTTGGCGCGACCCTGATGCACCAAACGGTTGATGATCAGACCGGCTTCAATGGTTTTGCCCAGACCGACTTCATCGGCGAGCAGGGCGCGCACATGGGTGTGTTCGGTGGCTTTCTTGGCGACATAGAGCTGATGCGGCAGCAATGACGAACGGGTGCCGAGTAGGCCGTTCATATGGCCATTCCAAATGGCTTGAATACCGCGGGTTAGGGCAGAGCGGAACGAAAACCAGTTTGGATGATCGGTTTGCCCGGTTAGCAGGCGCATCACCGGGTTGTTGCGCTTGACCGTATCGGCCAGGTCGGTTTCGGTGACCATTTGAGCGGTGGTGGTCTCATAGATGATCAAACCGTTTAGGTGATGGACCTCGGCTATCTCCATCGGCCCCTGTTCACGGTGCTCTAGGGTATCGCCTATTTCTAAGACCAGTCGGGTGAGCGGAGCGTCGCGCAAGGCATATTGACGTTCGGTGTCGCAATCCGGGAAAAACAATCTGACCGCACGCGGGTCCAACCCCTGAACCAGACCCAAGCCTAATTCAGGCTCACTGTCGACTAACCAACGTTGACCTTGCACGAATTGCGTCATATTGACCTCTCAGACTATTAAGGGCCGGTATTCTACTTATTCTGACCAACTATGAAAGGCCGAAAAGAGTATCGAACCCCCGTTTTCCGGCTAAAGAGCGCACTGTTTGGCGCCGGCTAAGGCCCAAAGCCATTATCGAACCCGCATTAGGCCCGCCAAGCTTGCATCTTAAGGCCTTACCGACCTAAGCTAGCAGGCAACTAAGCCAGGTTCGCGGCCATTCCGTCGCCACCTGAGTCATTAAAACATAGAGGAACTATGACCGAATTGAATCTTAAGATGACCGAACTATCCCCATTCGACGCGTTTGAGTCGGTGGATTCGCGCTATATTGAATCCCTCAATGTACGTTTGGAGCATTATCGTCACAAAAAAACCGGGGCCGAACATTTCCACCTGGCCAGCGATCTCGACGAAAATGTCTTTATGGTGTCATTACGCACCATGCCCCAAGATTCCTCCGGCGTGGCCCATATATTGGAACACACCGCGCTCTGTGGTTCGCAGAAATACCCAGTGCGCGACCCGTTTTTTATGATGACCCGCCGCTCGCTCAACACCTTTATGAATGCCATGACCAGCAGCGATTGGACGGCCTATCCCTTTGCCAGTGAGAATAGCAAAGACTACGAGAATCTGCTCTCGGTCTATCTCGATGCGGTGTTCTTCTCGCGGCTCGACAAACTGGATTTCCTGCAGGAAGGGCATCGTCTGGAATTTGAAGATATGAGCGACCCTCGCACACCCTTACAATACAAGGGTGTGGTCTTTAATGAGATGAAGGGCGCGATGAGCTCGCCGGTATCGCACCTGTATCAGGTCTTCAAAAGCCATATGTTTCCGTCCAATACCTATCACTATAATAGTGGCGGCGACCCGGAACATATTCCGGATCTTACCTACGAACAGTTAAAGACGTTCTATACGACCCATTATCATCCGTCCAATGCCACCTTTTTCACCTTTGGTAACCGGCCCGCCGCTGATATCCAGGCGCGGATCGAGACGTTGGCCTTAGATCGCTTTGAACCTCTCAACCACAAGCTGTCGGTGCCGCTGGAAAAACGCTTCAATCGCAAGTTGCGCGTCGAAGATGCCTATCCGTCCGAAGGCGATGTGGCTGACAAGACATTCTTATCGCTCGGCTGGCTGTTAGGCGAAAGTACCGATCTGTTCGCCCAACTGGAGGCGCATCTGCTCTCCGATCTATTACTCGATAACAGCGCATCCCCGCTGCGCCATGCTTTAGAAACTAGCGGCTTGGGCACCAATCCCTCGCCCCTGTGCGGCCTGGAAGATTCGAATCGTGAAATGATGTTTATGTGTGGCATTGAAGGCAGCAATGGCGACCAAGCCGATGCCTTTGAAGCGCTGGTGATCCAAACCTTGACCGACATAGCCGAGCAGGGCGTTAGTCAGGACGATGTTGATGCCATGCTGCATCAGTTGGAGCTATCTCAACGGGAAATTACCGGTGATGGCCAGCCCTATGGTTTACAGCTGATCTTTTCAGTCACCGGTGCGGCCACTCATGGCGGTTCGGTAATGGAGTCGCTGGATATTGACAAGGCCCTGGCACAATTGCGCGTCGCATCGGCCCAACCGGGCTATATCAGTGACCTGATCCATCGTCTATTACTCGATAACAGCCACAGTGTACGCCTTATTATGCGTCCGGATCCGCTCTACTCAGAGCGCCAAGCGGCCAATGAACGGGCTCGTTTGGATGCCATTCAAGCCCAGCTGAGTGACGCTGAGGCTCAGGCAATAGTCGATGCTTCCTTAGCCCTCAAGGCCCGCCAGGAACAGGATGACGATAGCGAAATCCTACCCAAGGTCACGCTCAGTGATGTCAAGCCGGCCGTGAAACGGCAAACCTCCGTGCAGGAGCGGCCGATGATTCAGTACGCCGCGGGCACCAACGGTTTGGTGTATCAGCAGTGGTACTGGCCTATTCCCGATCTGACCGACGCCGAACGCCGCCTATTACCGCTCTATACTGCGCTGCTGCCGGAACTCGGTGCCGGTAAACTCGATTACCTGGCCACCCAGCAACGTCAGGCCGCCAAAACCGGTAATGTTAATCTGTACTCCCTCTACAAGCCGGAAATAGGCGATGTCGATGCGATCAATGGCTATCTGGTTTTCACCGGCAAGGCGTTGGAGCGCAATGCCGGCGACCTGTCGCAGATTATGAAAAGTCATTGGCTCGAGGCGCGTTTTGATGAGCGCACTCGAATCGCCGATTATCTCAGTTTAATGAGTTCACGCCGCGTTCAGGGCATTACCGGTGGCGGCCACGGTTTGGCGATGCAAGCGGCATCCGCCTGTCATAGCCTGGGCAACTCCCTGACCTATGATGCGACCGGCTTGCCGGCGATTCGGCGGCTACAGAACTGGGTTAGCGACTGGAAGGCTGATCCGGCGCTGTTAGAGGTCTGGCTGGAGCAGTTGATCGCCTTGCATCACAAGTTTCAGGCCCAGCCGGCGCACGGGTTGTTGGTTGGCGAAGCCCCTCGTTTGGCTGGGTTGGAACAGGAATTATTGCGCCATGGCATCGAGCTGGGTGCGGAAAACCATTCCAAACGGCAGCAGATCGGCCAGTCGAGCGATCGGCAAATTGTCTGGAGCACGGAAACTCAGGTGAACTTCTGTTCGGCGGCCTATAAGACCGTCTCTGCCAGTCATCCGGATTCGGCGGCTTTGACGGTTTTGGGCGGGGTCTTACGCAATAATTATCTGCATCGCACGATTCGCGAGCAGGGGGGTGCCTATGGCGGCGGGGCCTCGCACGATAACAGCAATGGTGTGTTCCGCTTCTATTCCTATCGTGACCCGCGCTTAGAGGAAACGCTGCAGGACTTTAGTGGCAGTTTGGACTGGTTGAGCAGCGGTCAATTGACCGATGCCCAGGTAGAAGAATCGGTCTTGGGGGTGATGGGGTCGCTCGATAGACCGGGTTCACCCGCAGGCGAGGCGAAGGGTGCCTATCAAAACCGGCTCTTCAACCGCACCGATGCGTTCCGAGAAACCTATCGTGAACGGCTGCTTGCGGTCGATAAAAAGCAAATTCAGAGCGTTGCAGAACGCTATTTGGGCGCCGAGAACCGATCACAGGCGGTGGTGACCGATCTCAAAAATGCTCAAAAACTGGCGGACGCTGGCTTCGATTGGCAAAAAATCTAAGCCGTAGCTACTCATTCGGTGCCGGTTGTAACCTTCCGGCGCCGGATTTTTTTGTTAAACCAAGTCTAAATTCAATTCCAACCAAGCCGGCGCGTGATCGCTCGGTCGTTCCATGGCGCGGATGTCATAATCGATACCCGTCGCTCGGATCAATGGAATCAGCGGGGCAGAGATCATAAGTTGGTCGATGCGCAAACCCCGTTTAGGTTCATCAGCAAAGCCCTTCGAACGATAATCAAACCAACTGAACCGATCATTGACCTGCGGATGCGCAATTCGATAGGAGTCGGCCAAGCCCCACGCGCGGATCTTTTCAAACCAGACCCGTTCCTCAGGCAAAAAGGCTGATTTACCTTCCTTAAGCCAACGCTTGGCATTCTTCTCGCCGATACCGATATCTTCATCCACCGGGGCAATATTGAAATCGCCCAGGACGATTAACAGGTCATCGGGCTTGGCTTCGCTATTCAGCCAGTCCAGAAGGTCGGCGTAGAACTTGCGTTTTGCCGGCCATTTAGTTGGGTGGCTGTCGCCTTCGCCTTGCGGGAAGTAGCCATTGATCACCGTCAGAATACGGCCATCCTGCGTCGGATGGCGGCTGATAATGAGGCGCCGTTGATCGTCCTCGACATCCGTGGGGAAACCACACTGATGCTCTACGGCACTGCGGCTCAGCGTCGCCACGCCATGGTGCGCCTTCTGACCCCAAACCTGAGACACCAGGCCGGATGCGGCCTGGACATCCTCGTGCGGGTACATATCGCTGTGCACCTTAATCTCTTGGAGACCGAGTATATCGGGATCGTGGCGCGTTTTGAGTTCGGCCAATTGATGAAATCTGGCGCGGATACCATTGATATTAAAGGAAATAATTTTCATTAGACGCGATTACCATTGAGACCAACGAGGGAAGACCGTTATTATTGACGACTCGATCCCAAATTAATACCAACAGTGTGCATTCTTATGGCTCAACTTTATTTTTACTACTCGGCAATGAACGCTGGCAAGTCCACTGCGCTGCTGCAATCGGACTACAATTATCACGAACGGGGCATGACAACGCGCCTACTGACGGCCCAACTCGACAATAGATTTGGTGATGGCCGCATTGCGTCCCGGATCGGGCTGGAAAAGCCAGCTGACACCTTCAATAACGAAACCGATCTGATCGCCTGGTACAAAGACGGCAATCCGGTCGATTGTGTCTTTATCGATGAGGCCCAATTCTTGACCAAGAAGCAGGTCGATGATCTGGCCTTTATGGTGGATACCATGAAATTACCGGTGCTCTGTTATGGCATACGCACCGACTTTCGCGGCGAACTTTTCACCGGGTCTGAACGCCTATTGGCCATCGCCGACAAGCTCACCGAACTGAAGACGGTCTGTCACTGCGGACGCAAGGCTATCATGGTGATGCGGATGGATGAAAACGGCAAGGCCTTGACCGACGGAGCTCAAGTGGAGATTGGCGGCAATGAACGCTATGTATCGATGTGTCGGAAACACTACTATGAGGCGTTATATCAGTAAGGACAGCACGTAACCTGAAGCGAGTTAATCTTAATAAATAAGATTAACTATGTGTTATAAGTTATTGATTATTAACGGGCATCTATACCGTTAGGTGTTTGCGCTTGGCATTGATTAGGGTGGTCAACATGCCCTTGTTGAGGCCGAAAAATATCGAGACAATATAGCAGGCGCCCAGGCTGGTGATGATCATCGGGCTGGTCGGCACACTGATATAGTAGGAAAATAACAGGCCAGACACACAGGCCCCAAAGGCGAGCAACATCGACAGTAAGATCATCGACTCCAGTTGCCGTACCCAAAAGCGCGCGATCGAGGCGGGCAATATCATCAGGCCGACCGACATCAGGGTGCCCATAGCGTGAAAACCACTGACCAGGTTTAAGACCACGAGCATCAGAAAGCCATAGTGGGCGATGGAACTGAAGCGACTGATAGACTTGAGAAAATCTGGATCGACGCACTCCATCACCAAGGGCCTATAAATCAGGGTCAGCGCAATCAGAGTGATGGCACAGATGCTTAAGAGCAGAATCAAAGCGGTGTTATCCAAGGCCAGGGTCGAGCCAAATAGGACATGCATCAGGTCAACATTGCTGCCCGACATAGAAATAATCATCACCCCGATCGCCAGCGACGTCAGGTAAAAGGCCGCCAGGCTGCTATCCTCACCGGTGCCGGTTTTACGCGCGGTTAAACCCGAGAGTAGGGCGACCAGACTGCCGGCAATCAGCCCGCCGATGGTCATGGCCGTGACCGACAGGCCAGCAAACAAAAAACCAACGGCGGCGCCGGGTAGGATGGCATGAGACATGGCATCGCCGGTCAGACTCATCCGACGCAACATTAAAAACACCCCGATTGGCGCGGAGCTAACCGATAGAACCAGGGTGCCCAGCAGGGCGCGGCGCATAAAGGCAAATTCGATAAAGGGACCGATTAATAGATCAAGCATGGTCGTGTACCGCACAGATTTCAGGGTCTAACTCGTCCGCAAAGCCGAGGCTACTGGCGCGATTTAAATTATCGGGTGTTAGCACCTGCGCCGTGTCACCCATGGCGATCAGCTCGCGGGACAGGAGCAGGGCGCGGGGAAAGTAGCGTCTGACCAGACTCAAGTTATGAATCACCGCGACAATGGTCGCACCATTACTATGCAGGTCGGTGATGACCTGCATCAGATCCTCAACCGTCTGTTCATCGACACCACTGAAGGGTTCGTCTAACAGCAGCAAGCGCGCCTGCTGCATCAGCTTGCGGGCAAATAACAGGCGTTGAAACTGGCCGCCGGATAGGGCATCTAGGGTGCGATGCTCCAAGCCCGCCAAACCGACCTTAACCAAGGCCAGATGAATTCGCTCACGGTGATGTTTTTTGACCTGACCAAAGGCACCCAATTCCTGCCACAGCCCGGTCGCGACAAACTGTTCGGCGGTGATTGGAAAGGTGCGGTCGACCGCGCTAGCTTGGGGCAGATAGCTGATATCGTTTTTGCCGATGCCATTAAAGACCACCCGACCCTCAATAGGCGTCAATTGGCCTAAAATCGACTTAAGCAACGTCGACTTGCCAGCGCCATTGGGGCCGACCAAGGCGATGAAGTCACCCTCAACAATGGTGGCATTGAGATGATGGACCGCCGGATGACGATCGTAACCTAGGGTGAGGTTCTCAAAGGTCAACATTAGAGCGCGCCCCAAACCAATAGGCAGAGGATCGCGAGGCAGGACAAGACCAAGAGCAGTCGATATTTTAAGTCAGCGTAAAAAAACCGCACAGGGAAACACTCGGTTAGTAAGATGAATGAAATGATACATCATATCAATTTGTATTGGCACGTCTGCGCGGTCGAAGAGACTATATTTAAGCGATAAAGGATGTGGCGTGAACGATAATCATCGACAAGCCGAGGAATTATGCCGAAATCGACCAGGATCGAAGTATGACCCAGCCATGACCCAGAAGAGTACCAGCACCATATATCGCTATTTCCTGTAATCTTTATTACAGGAAATAGCAAAATGAACCGATTAATCAGCTTCTCTTACCCCTATATTAGGCGTACCTTATGTTGATACTAACCCAATCCACAGGCTGTAGACTATGTTTGGATTCTTAAAGAAGTTATTTGCCGACGACACCGATGCGCTCCTCGATGCACTGCGCCAAGGCGCCAGCATTATCGATGTTCGATCCGCGGCTGAATTCAGTTCCGGTTCTGTTACCGGCGCTATTAATATAGCCCACACCGACATTGGCAATGCTCAGATCCAGATTGCCACGCTCAGCGTGCCGATTATTGTCTGCTGTGCTTCGGGTATGCGCTCGTCGATGGCCCTGGAAGAACTGAAGCGAATGGGCTTTGATCCGGTAATCAATGGCAAAACGTGGAACCGTATAGAGCAACTCAAACAAAAGCTTTAACCGTCCGGCCTTAAGTTATGGCCGAGTGTCCCCAATGCCCGGCCCAGATCAGCGGTAAGGCCGCGCATCCTAGGGTAGCTTCGCTGAGGCGGTCAGAATGCGTGTCAAGACTGTTTCACTAGGGCGCCCAGACGGAAAAAATCTATCATCGCACGGCAGTATTAGCCTGAAACCGCCCTATTTCCATAGGATTCCGGACGTATAGGTATTTTTTTATCGATTACTCTAAAAATCGGCATCCGCCTTTTTTGTGACTTGGAGAAGAAATGACTACAACAGAACAGGGCCCGGTTATCAGCCCGGCCGAACGCAAAGGAGCGTTGGTCGGTGTTTTATTGGCTCTCTTTATGGCCGCACTGGACCAAACCATCGTTTCCACCGCGACCCCGATGATTATCAAAGATCTGGCCTTTCCAACCAATTGGATAACCTGGTTAACCACCTCTTATCTGGTAACCAGCACCGCGCTCTTGCCGATCTGGGGTAAGTTGTCCGACCTCTATGGTCGCCGACCGATGCTGATGTGGGGTTTGGGCATTTTTGTGGTGGCCTCGGTGCTCTGCGGCCTATCGCAAACCCCGCTGCAGTTAGTCATTTTTCGCGCGATGCAAGGCGCCGGCTCTGCGGCTATTTTTGCCAATGCCTTTGCCGTTGTCGGCGATCTCTTTGAACCGCGCGACCGGCCCAAATATCAAGGGCTGTTCGGTGCCATGTTTGGTTTGAGTTCGGTCATTGGCCCCTGGATTGGCGGACTCTTGACCGATTACATCAGTTGGCATTGGGTATTTTTGGTCAATGTGCCGGTCGGCGGCGTGGCCATGTGGTTTATCTATAAGAGGATGCCGCTGTTGCGCCATACCACCGGGCAACAGATCGATTTCTATGGTGCGGCCCTGCTCCTGTTGTCGGTTGTGCCACTGCTTATCGCGCTATCGTTGGCACCGGTCAGCTATGCCTGGAACTCGCTGGAGATCCTCTCGATGTTTGCCCTATCGTTCCTAGCCACCTTTGTCTTTATTCGCCATGAGCTGAAACACGACGGTGCCATACTGGACCTCGATCTCTTTAAGGATCGTGCCTTCAGCCTGACCGCATTGGCTTCTTTTTCCTTGGGTGCCGTCTTTTTAGGTTCGATCGTGTTCATTCCGCTCTATATGGTCAATGTCTTGGGCGTCAGCGCGACCAGTTCCGGTGCGACCCTGACGCCCCTAACCCTGGGTCTGGTGTTTGGTAATGTGGTCAGTGGTCAACTAGTCTCCCGCATTGGCTCCTATAAGCCGGTCTTGATTCCAAGCCTGGTGGTTCTGATGCTGAGCTATCTGTGGCTAGCCCTAACCCTCGACGCGGATCAGACCCAGCTCAATGTTATTATCAAACTGGTGGTCTTAGGCATGGCGTTAGGGCCGACCATTCCGCTCTATACCCAGATGATGATCAACACGGCACCGCGCAAGAAGATGGGGGTTGCCTCGTCATCGGCGACCTTTGTGCGCCAAATGGGCAGCAGCATGGGCTTAGCCTTTCTCGGTACGGTGTTCAGCGCGCATCTGGCCATGGGTTTTGCAACTCAGATTGAACCGCAGATCCCGGCCCAGTTTAAGGTGGCTTTGACCTCTGATATGAGTGCTGAGGAAGCCCAATCCCATACCAAGAGTCAGGCCGCATCGTTCGATTTTGATCAACTGAGGCGGTCGATACAGGAACAGGTGACCGAACCAACCGCTCAGGCTCAGGCCATGGCAAAGGTGGACACACTGCAACGCAGTTTCAGGGTGCTCTGGGCCGATGCGACCCGGCAGATATTCTGGTTTGGCTTCTTTATTATTGTTATTGGTCTACTGTTCACCGTCTTTATTCCGGAAGTCCCGATGGGGCCGGCGCAGAAAAAGCCTGCGAAAGAAAAGGTTGCCTAGCGCAGCCGCCGCGCAGATATTAAACCCAGCCTAGGCTGGGTTCTTTTATGCTCTGGCGCGCTTTAAGTCGAATGCCGTTACCCTGCCCCTTTGTCTATCCTAGACTATTTGGCCATGTATTTAGCCAGCCAGAGCCCGCTGATCAGACCCGAGAAATGTGCAGCAAAGGATATACCCTGGCGTATTTCGGTTAACGACAGCAGCAACGAACCGTAAATCAGAATCGTTACCGCCGCAAAGACGATTGATTTTAAATCCCTGCGATGCCACGCCGCTGCAATAAGGAAACCCCAATAAGCAAAAATGAGTCCCGATGCCCCGACCACATAGCCCGGACTGGCCAGCAGCCAAGTAAAGACGCCCGTTGTGACAATGAGACTGATGGTAATCGAATAGAAGCGACCGCGTTGACTGGCACTGACCATTATGGCCAATACCGCAAGTGGGCCAATATTACCCAAAAAATGCGCCAGGTTGCCGTGTAAAAACGGCATAGTAAGGATCCCGAGGAAACCGTGCAGGCTGCGAGGTTGTAGGCCAAAAGCGCGCAAATCGACCGGCGACAGCAGCTGCACCAGGGCCACTAGGCTGATAGTTACGACCAGCAGCAGGGGCCCAGCCATGATCTTAGGTTTTTCCATGCCCTGTTCCTCTTTCCTTTAAAGGTTATTTGTTCGCTTGGACCTCAGCGACCGCCGGATACATCGAGGAAGGCACCGGTGATCAAGGCCATTGGCTTCATAAACTGGTTTCGTTTGTGGTCCAGGGAGATACAGAATAACCATCGCGCGGCCCATTAGGAAGTTTTCCCAACCAGGCCCAGCAATCAAGTTGCGCGCTAGACGGGCCCAACAACTGGGGCCTGCTCGGCGATTTCAGGTACCGGGCTGGACTGCGGATCAACAATCAGGGGTTCCAGCGTTTGATAGGAGATTTTAAGGTGGACGCTGTTCCAGACCAGATCTTCGACAAAACGTTCCATCATCATTTCATAGGCGGTGCGATCTGGCCGGGTGAGGAACATCTTTTGGGCGATCTTGCAGGAATTAGCCAAGCTGCGCCGTGTCACTGCGAGGTTTAGATAGTTTTCGATGATTTTGACCAGATCGGAGGCCTTGAACTGATCCATTCGCTGCAACAGTTCGGCGAACAAGTCCTGTTCATGCTGTTGTTCGAGTTCCAGCATCCCCGGTTGCAGCCCTTGCTCAATCGCATCGCTGAGCGTCAAGGCGCCTGAAAGAAATTTATAATCGAGCAACAGCCTATGGGCCTGAGCACTCAGGGTGATATTGACCGGTTGGGTGTCGAGTCTTCGGTCCCGTCGGCGCCGTTTTTTGGCCGATAAGGCACGCCGCAATCGACCCCAATCGTCATCCTCGAGCGCCTCGATTAGGACCACTTGAGCCGTCTGATAGAGTTCGTCATCGGGCGGGTCAATGCTGCGCCAATGGCTCAGATGCGTTTTAAGACTGGCAATCCCGGTGCGATGAATAGGATGCTCCGGGTGGCCAAGCCAATCCGGCAGGGTCAACTGATAATCGAGCCAGTCGAGGCAATCGAGCCAGTCTCTGGCATTGAGTTGGTAACGTGGCCTGGCCATAACAATTCAACTATCCAGTAAAAAATGGGTTGGTAATAGGCCCGAGGGCCGACTGATATCAGAGTATATCGGTAATTTCGTCTACACTGTAGTCTTTTAGAGCGATATTTAAAGATCCAAGAGGAAAATGCTCTAATGCCTTACAACCTATATGATCCCGAGCTCTAACGCTTTTAGTACCGCCCGGGTCCGATCTCGGACGCCCAGCTTGGCCAAAATATTGGAGACATGGTTTTTAATGGTGCCTTCCGATTTGAAAATGGCGCGCGATATCTCTTTATTAGAGTAGCCTCCGGCCATCAGGCGTAAAATTTCAATTTCACGTTGGGTTAAGGGATCTTGCACCGGATCTTTCTCAACGCGACTGCCACCGTCTTTCTGCAATTCGGTAAAGCCTTTTATCACCCGTTCCGTTACCGCTGGCTGAATCATGGTTTCCCCGCGGTGGACGCAATCGATCGCCTCGACAAGAGACTCAAGTGACACATCCTTTAGCAGAAAGCCTCGCGCGCCGGCTCGTATGGCATTTAACACCAGCTCGTGATCATCGAAGGTGGTGAGAATAATCACGGGGATGTCGATGCCAGTATCTTTCATCTGCTTTAGGGTCGATACACCATCGAGTTTGGGCATTCGGATGTCCATCAGCACCACATCGGGCGCGAGCGGTGCAAACAGACTCAGGGCCTCTTCGCCATCACCCGCTTCGCCGACTATATCGATATGCCCCGCCAGATTGAGTAAGGATTTAATCCCTTCGCGCACGAGGTTTTGGTCGTCGACCAACATTACTCTAATCATTTTTTGCGCTGTAGCAGTCATAGTGCCTCCATGGTTGGGATGCGGATGTTCAGGCCAAAGCCCCTCGCGGTGTTAATATCGATGTGGCCGCGTAATTTCTCGATGCGTTCGCGCATCCCTTTTAGGCCGTTACCCTCGTGAATGCTCAGTTGGCAATGACCATTATCCTTGACCGCCAGTTCAACCTGATGGGGCTGCTGAGCCAGACTAATATGCATTTCACTGGCATTGCCATGCTTCAAGGTATTGGTGATTGCCTCCTGGACGCAGCGAAACAGAGTTTCGGCGGTTTTTGCATCGTTGAGCTTAAAATTGGGTGCCACGACGAGATCGATCTTCAAGCGTGGAATTTGCGCGACCAATGCATCCAATGCATCCTTAAGCCCGATATTGGAGCCTTCACGCATCTCGTGCACCGTTTCGCGCACATCGGTAAGCAATTGTTTGGCGACCCAATGGGCCTCAACGACATGGGCCTTGTTTTCACCTTCGGTGGTATAGGTTAAATACTGTAATTTTAGAATCAGAGCCGTTAAATGATGTCCCAAACCGTCGTGCAGGTCACGTGAGATGCGCAGTCGCTCACTTTGTTTGGTTGATTCCTGTAACAGCGCCTGGGTGGCAATCAGCTCGCGATTGAGCATGGTGATTTCATCGCGTGCTTCCTGTTCTTGGATAACCCGCTGACTCATGCGAAAGGCAAATAGGTTAAAAGCCCCACCTAGAGCGGTCCATACCAAGGCATCAGGCGTTTGCCAGTAGAACGCATTGTAAAAGTAGTCGATAGCAATCAGCGCTAACGCACCCATTAGCGCCGGCAAGTGATTAAACCGAATCGGTAACTGGGCCGCTAGGGCGACGGCCAATATCGACACCACCCCTGAGTTGGTTAGGGTGCGGATCAGTAAAATGGCAATCAATTGGCCCACCACCGACAGCTGACGAATTCGGCTGTCCATCCGTTTAAAGGGCTGTTCGCGTGTGGTGAAGTAAAAACCAAGAATAAACAGTAATAGGCAGAGTACGATGGTTAATAACTTGAGTTGGCCTGCCAAGGTATCGGCCGGCTCAGAACTGAGGGTTAAGTAGCAGACAATGGCCCAAGCCAAGTATCCGGTCATGCCTTCAACGTTCTGGGCTAAGGAGTTTTGGTACACGCTATCCACTATTTTTCTCAAACCAATTTCCTTTAGATTCTAATGCGCCTATTGCCGGCTGCCCAGTGACTAAGGTCACTGTTGCTATTCAAATGAAGCCATGATCATATGGTATGCATGGCAACAAATCTGCAACTATCCGTCTTTCGGACTCACAGGCACCAACCTGCCCTATTTTCCCATTACGAGGCTCATCCGTGA
>NZ_CEYAVF010000005.1:108490-141556 GCF_982785585.1 Reinekea sp.
AGCGAGGTGCGCCGTCAGCATATAGAGGCCTTCGTCCATTTTTGCCAAGCACCGCCGCTCAGCTGGATCGGGGTTAAATCGGTGCAACGCTTTCAGAATGGCGACGGGTTGCGCATTGCCAATCCGGCCTGGCGCCCCTTTGTGGTCAAGGTCAGTAAACGCGACCATCGACTCGGCGCCGACCCAGATCCAAAGCAGTATGACCTCAGTCAATCGGCCCTCCAGGCCCTATTTTCGGTGCTCAGCACCTTCTTTAATTATCTGATACAAGAAGAAGCCGTGGCCTTGAACCCGGTGGCGCAAATCCGCCAAAAAGGAAAGTTTCTGCGCAAGCGTCAAGCCGTCAGTACCGTGCGCCGTCTTTCTGAAGCCCAATGGCATGAGGTGTTGATGGCCATCGAGGCGGTCTTACACGAGGACCCGGATAAATGGCAGCGGTCGCTCTTTATCGTCAGCTGTTTATTCGGCCTTTATCTGCGGATTTCAGAGTTAGCCGCCTCGGATCGCTGGCAGCCAGAGATGGAACACTTTTGGAAAGACGCGCAGGGCAACTGGTGGTTTACCACGGTCGGCAAGGGGAACAAGGAACGCGACATCTCGGTGTCCGATGCCATGTTGACCGCATTGCGGCGCTATCGTCAGTATTTAGGGCTCACCCCCCTGCCATTGATTGGCGACCACACGCCGCTGATTGCCAAAATTCGTGGCAAAGGCGGTATTGCCAGTACCCGGCAAATTCGCTTTATTGTTCAGGAATGCTTCGACTTGGCGACCTTAAGACTGAAGGCCCAGGGTGAATCTGAGGAGGCTGCGGCGCTGGAAACGGCGACAGTGCATTGGTTGCGCCATACTGGCATTTCTGAAGATGTCAAAACACGACCGCGTGAGCATGTGCGTGACGACGCCGGTCACGGTTCCAGCGCCATCACCGATCGCTACATCGATGTTGAACGCCAGGCCCGGCACGCCAGTGCGCGAGCCAAAAAAATCAATCCGACGTAACAGTCCGACCAATAAAGCGCGTTGGTGTGCGCATGGTGACAAACTCTTCGGCCGCCGTTGGGTGAATGCCCAAGGTGCTGTCGAAGTCTGCCTTAGTGGCGCCCGCTTGCAAGGCCACAGCCAAACCCTGGATGATTTCACCGGCCTCATGGCCGACCATATGACAACCGATTACCTTATCGGTTTCAGTGTCGACCAATACCTTCATCAGGGTCCGATGAGTACTGCCCGACAAGGTGTTTTTCATCGCTTTAAAACGGCTCACAAAGACTGCCACTCGATCGTACTGGAGTATGGCCTCGTTCTCGGACAAACCCACTGTGCCAAGGTTGGGCTGGCAAAAGACCGCGGTCGGAATCAAACCGTAGTTGACCTTACGCGGGGCATCTTGGGAAAACAGATGATGCGCAACGTACATGCCCTCGGCCAACGCCACCGGGGTGAGCTGCACTCGACCGATGACATCACCGACCGCGAAGATATGCGGGACATTGGTCTGGTAATGTTCATTGACCTCAAGATGGCCGCGGCTAGCCAATTCAACCCCTGCGGCCGCTAACTTGAGTGGTTCGACCAATGCTTTGCGGCCCAAGGCATTGATTACCGCGTCCGTTACCACGACCTGGTCATTATCAAAGGTGACGGCCAATCGGCCATCGGCCTGCTTTTCAACCTTCTCCACGGTACGGCCGTAATGGATATCAATACCCGCCTCGATCAGTTCTTCGGAGACAAATTGGCGAATATCATCGTCGAAGCCGCGCAATACCGGTGCGCCGCGATACACCAGATGGGTGTCCGAGCCTAAACCGTTCAAGATGCCGGCAAACTCTACCGCGATATAACCGCCGCCGACGACAATGGCGTGACGGGGAAACTCGTCCATATAAAAGAATTCATTCGAGGTCATTACCAGTTCATTACCAGGGATCGGAGTGGTCACCGGCCAGCTGCCTGTGGCAATCAAGATGTTGGCGGCGCTGTAGACCTGATCACCGACCCGGACACTGTGTTCGGTAACAAACTCACCGTGACCGTTGATGATGGTGACCCCACTATTTTCCAGCAGACCTTGATAGACCCCTTGCAATCGCTCGATCTCCGCGGTTTTATTATCTCGCAGTGTGGGCCAATCAAAGGTGGGTTTTTTGTCTACCGTGTAGCCAAAACCGGCCGAGTCTATAAAGCTCTGATTGAATTCCGAAGCATAGACGAACAGTTTTTTGGGCACACAACCGACATTGACACAGGTTCCGCCCAGATAGCGAGCTTCGATGACTGCCACCCGTACGCCCATTTGGGCGGCCATTCGGGCGGCGCGAACGCCTCCGGATCCGGCGCCGATGACGAGTAAGTCGAAGTCATAGTTCATGGTAGTTCCTCGGGTTGTGGTTATAAGCAAGCAAGCAAATGGATGGGCGCCGAACAAGGCACCCTATCCTTTCAGACATCTGATCGAGCGAATCAAGCGGTTCGATCAATGTAGTTTGGATTGGGACGGTAGAGCACGAATTCCTTGAGTTGCCCTAGGGGTAATTCGGTAAATACTTCATAACTGAGACTTTGGTAAAAATCCAAATAACGATTATTACCGGTGTCCAAAAACAAACCAATGGAGTTTTCGTCTTGGTCGGTTATAGCGTGGATCGATTCAAGCAACAGCTTGCCCAAGCCCTGCTTTTGAAAATCGGGATGGATGCCGATTAGGCTGACCATACGATGGTTCTTCGACGGCAGACTTTCCTGCACATCATTAAAATAGTCAACAAAGCGTCGAGTGCTTTCGAATCCGGCGGTTAGGATCATTTTTAGGCGCCAAAAGAGCTGTTTGGATATATCCATTTTCAACTGCAGATCGCTAAAAAAGGCGACCCCCAGCAGGCGATCGTCCGCTTTGTGCACCACGCCAAAGATAAACTCCCCTCGGTCCATGTGCAAACCGATTAGCTCGCGAATTGTCGCCCGAATGCGTTGTTTATAGCCGGGGCGCTGGGCATCAAGTAAATATTTAAAGGTCGGTTCGTCTTTGTAGGAATGATACAGCAACGACCGCGCCTGGCGATTAAAGCGGTCATCCAAGCGGACGACCGCTACGTCATCTAAGGCTATCAGTGGCATAAATCACCTTTATTGTTGTTTTTATTGGTTTTAGTACTGTCCGTTGCCGGCCGATGCCTCAGTTCAGAGTCCCTAGGGTCACTCTGACGGAGACAAAACCGGATTTGGGGCGATCTTCTAATGTTAACTCGGTATGGCCAATGCCCAGTGCCGTCAAACCGCCCAGCCATTGAATGACCGCCGGGTAGCGAACATCCTCTAGCCAGACCTTGAGTAGAGTGCCATCGGGCTCGAACCGTTGAATATCGACACCAAAGCGGGCCGCCTGGCGCCTCACTTCGCTGTTTAAACTACCGGTGTCGAAGGTTGGGTCTTCACGACTGTTGCCCAAGGCCTGTGGCGCTAAGCTCAGCAGTTCGCGGTAAACACCCTGGGCGTTCTCTAGATCTTTGTTTAGCTGTTTATTAGCCTTAAGCACCGGCAAGGTAATACCGAAAATTAGAATAGCCAACAGCAGTGCGACCATCAGCGCCAAAAGCGAGCGTTGGTCGCGTCGGCTATAGGCCGCCCACTTGAGTCGGAGCGGTTCGAATAGGTTTTCAAACATCAGACTTGCCCCCCATAAACCGACTTAAACCGCGCCCGAAATACGTCCTTGTCTTGATTGGCCGAGTATTCGACCGTGTAGCCTTTGTCGGTTAGACCGGTTTTGAGGGATTCGAATAAGGCAAAGGCATCGCCCGCGTCGGCAATATCCTGAACCAGGGTGAAATAGGCCTCTTTACGGTCATGATTGTAACGGAAATCTTCCAGTTTGAAGCTAGGGCTGGCAATCGTTAGATCGTTTAACACGGCCAAGGCATTCACTTGCACACTTCGATCGACAATGCCGGATTCAGTCGCCAAGGTGCGCATTTCCCGGGTCATCAACGACCGTTGGATGCGCTTATCCTGACCAAAGACCTGCAGAAAAACGTTATCGCTGGCCGCTAAGGTTTGCTCGATCCGAATCTGCAGCCGATGATTATCCAATAGGGTTAGGCTCACCCAGACGACAAAGGCGGCCAGACCGGCGACTGCGGCGGGTAGCCACAGCTGATATTGGGAATTGGAAGGCTGTTGACTGAATTCAGCGGTAATCAGGTTGCCAGGCTGCCTGTTACCCTCTGCCCGATCATGCCAATCGATGAGCTGTTTTATATCCTGAACGACCCACTGCACGGGGACACCGGTTGCTTCCAGTTGGTTGACAATCGACTTGGCCACACCATCGGCATGGGCACTGATGATCAGGATCGGCGCCTCAGGGTCGAGTTGATTTTGCTGCGACCACATATCAAACCATTGCGAGAAGCCCTTGGGATGTATCTTGAATATCTGGTCTCGGGCACTCAGGGTGACGATCTGCTCGGAGATCTGTAATAGGGTTTCGTTGGTTTGATTTTCTGGGATCGAGAAATCTTGGCAATTAAAGGCCTCCAAGACGATCAAGCCGCGCACGCGCAGGGTCTGTAAGACCCGACTAAAGCGCTCCAGCCCGGTGACCAAGACGGTGGCTGCCCCGCCCAGTGGCTTGTTTTTCAATACCAGATGCACGCTATCGATGTCTTGGGCGAGGAATTCTTCGGCGGCAAACTTCAGGGCTTGGCCAGACAGGCGTCGCGTCTTGGCCGGTAAGTTCAGCTCAAGGGTCGAGAACCAGTATTCGGGTAAAAACAACCTGACCGAACAGACGGTTAGATTATGCGCTTGTTTTTGATCCAGCAATTCCTCGAACGAACCCTCAAAAACACTCGGGTCGCCTGGCCAATACCACTCTAGGCGATCGGCGGTGTCCCAAAACAGGCTTAATTGAATACTCATTGACACTCCATTTTAACTATTCGACTCGTTGGTATCATCTAAGTCTGCCGATGCCGCGGGCCCTTTAATCGGGTCACCCGGTATCGGATTGGCTTCCTTCACCGATCGATCTCTTAAGGTTAAGGTCATCCCCGACGAACCACGATGTAACATGCTGCGTTGAGTCAGGGTTCTGTCCTGTAACGTCACTGAAGTATATAACTCGAACCAATTGGACGTAACACTTAGTTGCGCCAGCAATACCGATGAATCCTGATTTTCTTTAAAAACTTCGCCACTTAAGAAGTCACTCAGAGACGTAAAGCCGGTTTCCCCGCGGCTGGCTACGACCTGTTGGGCGGTACTTTCATCGATATAGACCGCAATTGACTGGATGATTTCGGCCGGCGCAGTATTGATATTCAATTTGCTATCGGCCGGTAACGCACTCAGATAGGGCGCAATCTTCTGATACTCAGCATAATCGACCGATTTTAACAGCAACAGTTCCGATAGATCGGCCATGCTGGTGTATGCCGGCGCATAGCTGGGCCGTTCATCGGCATAGAAATAGTCAATGCCGCTGTCTCGATCAAACCATTGCAACAGTTCGTCAGCAATTTCTGGCTTAGAGCCGAGAATGGTTAATAAGCGCATCAAGCCCTGTTGTGCCGAATCCCGATAACCGCTTTCCAGAGTCAGCCAGTTTAGGTTGAAGCGGCCCTGTAAATCGTTTAATTCCAGTTGAATCATGCCCTGATCGACGGGGAATAGGCCATCTGCGGTGTTCCACAGTTCGTAGAGATGATCGGTTTGACTGTTGCGCAGGTCGATTATCAGACCGACCTTGGCGATGGCCTCGGCACTCTCTGCATAGGTCTGTGCTTGGCCGAGAAACAGACTCTGAGCTGTCCGATCGATTTGAATACGTTGCTCATATTGTAATTTGGCGGCCACCACGATCAGGATAGCGAAGACCAACATAACCTGAATCAACACAAAGCCACTCTGCTGACGTCTCATGGCAAGGCCCCCTGATCCAGAGGCGGTAGGCTGGGTACGGCAAAGAGGCGTTGATGAATCGGGCCTGTGCCAAGGGTAAGGCTAATTTCGACGCCGATTAGGCGAGTCAGTAGCAACCCGGTACGTGGGTCGGAAGTGGGCGGCTCGGACTGGTACTCGGTGCTCTTGGTTTCCGGATCGTAGGTTAAAAAACGCCAATCGATGGCTTTGAGCGGGCGCAACAGTCGTTGGTGATACCAGCGCAGGGAACCGTCATCGTCTAGATGGGCCTTATAACTGCGAATCAAGCAACCGCCCTGATCGTTGATGAGATCATCCTCCAAGAGGTCACACAGCTCACTACCGGGTTCTGCCAAGCGATAGACAACCCGCTGCTCTGTGGAACGCTCATAAGCGATGAAGGGACTCCAGGCCCAACCATTGTGGGTCAGCGCCAAGCCATCGGCATCCATTAGCATCGCGGGCGCAAAATCACCAAAGGCGTCTTTGACCGGTCGCTGGGGGCTGAATTGGATGAAATCCTGTTCCAGTAAGCGCATGGCTCGACTCAACTGCGAGGTTGACTCGGCTTGGGCACCCAAGGTGTCGCGAGTATTGATGCTGGTACGCAACAGATTAAAGGTGCCGATGGCGATAACCGCACTCAATGCCAGGGCAACCAATAGTTCGATCAGGGTCATGCCCTGTACCCTGTTCATGCCCTGGAACGACTTCATGGCGAGCCCGCCTCACCGAGCACGGCAATGAGGATGTCGGCCGGAGTGTCATCAGTTTTGAGTCGAGTGCGCAGTTTTATGTGCCGTAAAAAGGGTCCAAGCAGGTCCATCTCGACATTGCTGACTTCAATCTCGACGATCCAGTCTTGATTATTATAAGAATAGTTTTGTCGGGTGGTGCCGCCATCGGGTAGCGCTTTGTCTAAGCGCATTTGGGTGAGGACATTTTGATTGATCCAGCGCGCTTGGACCTGCTCCTCTATCTGTCGAGCACTGTTCAAGGCCTGAATGTTGGAGGTGGCGATCGTCGACGCCAGGAGCGCAAAAATAGCCAAGGCCACCATGACTTCAACGAGGGTAAAACCCCGGTTAGGGTGCTTCACGGCTTAACTCCAGACGATTAAAGCCATCACCGACGATCCTTATCAGCTGCTCTGACATGGCATCGAGCCGCATAGTCATGACAAAGGACGGGGTATATTCCTCCGAGGGCAAGAGAATCACCTGGGGCTGAATCAGCGCAGGGTCCTCCGGTAACGCCTCAGACAGCGCGACCCACTGTTGGGATTCCAAATCGAGCATCAGCTCGACGATCAAATCGTCGTTTTCATTAACATAGGGGCTCTCACTGATCACGGTCCAAACCACGTCCGCTTCGCCGGCATCCGGGTCACCGGCCTGCCAACTCAGGGTCGCCACAGAGCCAGTCATAAAATAGAGCCCTGTTTCGCTCAGGGTTACTAGGCTTTGATCTTGCGCTCGGGTAAACCAATGGACCAGGATATCACCGGTGCGCTGCAGATCATCAAGCGGGTCATTGCGCACCACACCGAGCCGTATCGCAGCGGCACCGATCCCTATGATCAGAATTACCACCATGAGTTCGATCAGCGAAAACCCGGCGTCACGCCGATGTCCGCGAGGCATCATCAGTTCAGATTAACTGAAGAGATATCCTGGTAGATACCCTCACCGCCATCGCTGCCGTCGGCTCCCAGAGAGATGATTTCCGGTACATTGTTCTCGTTAATATAGCCATAGGCATTGCCCCAAGGATCCAGAGGGGTCTTTTTCAAATAGGGCCCGCGCCAGTTTTTCGCTTCCGGATCGCCACTGGGTTTAGCCACTAAGGCTTCCAAACCCTGATTGGTCGATGGATAGTGCGAGTTGTGTAGGCGATACATTTCTAACGACTGGCCGATGGTGCTCATATCGGCATGCGCCGCGGTCACACGAGCCTCATCGCCCCGCCCCACTACATTGGGTACCACCAGGCCAAAGATGATGCCCAGGATCACTAGCACAACCATGAGTTCGATCAGGGTAAAACCCGTTTGTTTTTTCATTGCTTTAAAACTCCAGCCCGGCAACCTCTGAGGTCAACCGGCCATATTATTCATTTGCATTATAGGTAGCACAATGGCCAGGACAATCACCAAAACGATGGCACCCATGATCAGAATCATCAGCGGTTCGAATAGGCTTAAGATGGTGGTAATCAGCTCCTGCACAGAGCGATTTTCAGCATCGGCGGTTTTCTGTAACATGGCATCGAGCTCTCCACTGGCCTCTCCGCTGCCTATCATATGCAACATCATCGGCCGGAAGTAACCGGCCTCGGTCAAAGCTTTGTGTAAAGACGAACCTTCACTCACGGCCACCGCGGCGCGGCTAACCCGTTGTTTTATCTCTAAATTTGCAATCACCTGAGCCGAAATTCTCATCGCTTCCACCAAGGGCACTCCGCTCCCAGACAACATCGCCACGGTGCCAATAAAACGTGAGGTGTTGAAGCCTTTCGAAATCCGCCCGATCAGGGGTAAGCGCAGCAACAGACGGTGGGTCTTGGTACGCCGCTCGATGGGCCGGTTATAGAGATGAAAGAGCAGCGCGAGCGCGATACAAAAGACTAAAAAGTGCCCCCAATAGCGCATCACCATATCGCTAGAGGCCAGTAAAACCCGGGTGGGTGTCGGTAATACTTGACCGGTGGAGGAAATCACCCCGACGATTTCGGGTACCACCGAATAGAGCAGAAAGACAATGATCAGTAGCGCCACACCGGTGAGAATGGCGGGATAAATACTGGCCATCTGGATTTGCTTACCAATGCGCTGCTGTTCTTCCATATGATCGGCCAGGCGGTTCATCACCCGATCCAGATGGCCGCTGTGTTCCCCGGCATTGACGGTGGCCTGATAGAGCACCGGAAACGCTCGCGGGTACTCGGATAAGGCATTGGCCAGACTAAAGCCCTCTAGCACCTTTGAGCGCACGCTCAACACCAGGCTACGCACCTTGGCCTTTTCCGATTGATCGGCGGCGGCCTTAAGGCATTCTTCCAACGGCATTCCAGAACCGACCAACGTGGCCAATTGGCGGGTCACCAGAGCCAGATCGGCTACCGATAGGCCGGGTGAAAACAATCCCTGGGATTGATTTTTGCTGCGCTGTTTCTGGGCCTGCTGTACTTCTTGGACAAACCAGCCCTTATCGCGCAACTGCTGGCGAATCTGACGGGCACTGTCGGCCTCTAAGATGCCTTTTTTCTTTTTGCCCCGGCCATCGAGAGCGACATATTCAAATGCTGCCATCAGTAGCTCCGATTCACGCGCAGAACCTCTTCGATGGTGGTCACACCTGCCAACACCTTGACCTTGCCATCGTCGAGAATCGAATGAGCTGATTTACGGGCGTAGAGATCCAACTCCAGATCGCCAACCTGCTTATGAATCAGCTGACGCATACCGTCGTCGACCCTAAGCAATTCATAAACCCCGATCCGGCCTTTAAATCCCGTGCTTTTGCAAGCGGAACAACCATTGGCGCGGAATATCTCATAGGGTTCGTCTGCGCTCAGGCCCAAGAGTTCGCGTTCGCTGCTATCGGGATTATGCGCCACCTTACAGTCATTACAGAGGGTGCGCACCAGGCGCTGAGATACTAGGCCGATAAGGCTCGATGCCAATAAAAAGGGTTCAATGCCCATATCTTGGAGTCGGGTAACGGCACCAACCGCCGAGTTGGTGTGCAAGGTGCTGAGCACTAAATGGCCGGTCAAACTGGCTTGTACGGCAATTTCAGCGGTTTCAAGATCGCGGATTTCACCGATCATCACGACATCGGGGTCTTGCCGGAGAATCGCGCGTAAACCGCGTGCAAAGGTCATCTCGACCTTGCTGTTCACCTGAGTTTGACCAATACCCGGTAGGCTATACTCAATCGGATCTTCGACCGTCATAATATTACGGAACTGGCTGTTTAGGGTCTGCAAGGCGGCATAGAGACTCGTAGTCTTGCCCGAGCCGGTCGGGCCGGTGACCAAAATAATGCCGTGCGGTCGAGAAATCAGGTCTTTCAACTTAGCATGATCATCCGGACTCAGACCCAGGTGAGCCAAATCGAGTCGACCGGCCTGCTTGTCTAGTATGCGCAAGACCACGCGCTCGCCATGGTTGGCCGGTATGGTCGAGACGCGCAAATCTACCTCTCGACCGGCCACACGCAGCGATATACGGCCATCCTGAGGTAGGCGTTTCTCGGCTATATCCATACGCGCCATCACCTTAATCCGCGACACCAAGAGTGGTGCTAAGGCGCGGCGCGGCTGCACGACCTCGCGCAGGACACCATCGACTCTAAAACGGATCGATAGGCGTTTCTCAAAGGTTTCGATATGGATGTCGGAGGACCCTTCACGCACCGCCTCGGTCAGAATGGCGTTGATCAGGCGAATGATCGGCGCCTCATCGACTTGATCCATCAAATCTTCGGTCTCAGGAAAGGATTCAGCTAAGCTGCTCAAATCCATCGATTCGCCCAGCCCCTCAACCATCTGCATGGTTTCATCGGAGTCGGTCTGATAGGCGCGATTAAGCGCCTCGGCAAACTCGTTATCATTGATCAGTTCAAGCGGGACCACGGCTTCGATCAAGCGCTGTGCTTCTTGCATGGCGACTAGGTTAGCGTCGGGTCGATATAGCAAGCGCAGACCGTCGGCATGATGATAATCGATGACGACACCGTGTCTTTTTGCATATGCAAAGGGTAACTGTTTGTCCATGTTTTAATAAAACCAGTTAGAAATCGTAGAAAGCGTTTAACAGTAACGCCTAAGTAGTGAATTCTCCAGGGGATTCACGCCAACCTTACAACTGTTCTGGATTGCTTAGGCGGTCCAACGTTGAATCAATTCGATCAACTCCTCATGTTTGAGCGGTTTGGTAATGAAATCGTCCATGCCGGCGGTTAAACATTCGCGCTCAATCAGCGGCGTTTGTTCCGATGTCATCGCCACGATCGGGATATGCCGGCCGCTCGTGAGTTCGGCGCGACGAATCAGCCGAGTGGCCTCCATACCGTCCATCCGCGGCATGTAACAGTCCATTAACAATAGATCAAAATTATCCGTATTGGCCAACTCGATGGCTTCTAGGCCATTACTGCAGGTCGTGGCACTGACACCCATGGGCTCAAGCATCTTCAGGATCATTTTTTGATTTAATAGCTTGTCTTCGGCAATCAGGATCCGGGTGTTGTCAAACCGCGTGCTGCTTTGGGTATGCTCATCGATCTGTTCGAGCGCGTTTCTGAGTGCCGATAAGAGTTGATCGCGGGCGACGGGCTTCTCAATGAAGGTATAGGGGATCTCGATATCGTTGAACAATCTGTGCTGCAATTCTGATGCATATAGAATGAGGTGGCTTTGCTGTCCGAAACGGCCCGCTAAGTGCTGGATTTTCTCCAACTGTGCCTGAGCAAACTGATCGTCAACCGATAGATTAAACAATACAAAGTCTGAATCGATACTATCCGTCTGCTCAAAAAGGCGATCGAGGGTCCAGACCGCCACTTCCATATTCCAGCTCATAAACTCCGCGGCCAGGGAACGCTCAGTTTGAGGGCTCAGATCCACGAGCAACATGGATTTACCGGCCATAAACTTGGTCGGTCGAAACGAGCTGGCCTGCTGGGTGGTAGTGGTTATCGGCAAACGAACCGATATTTTCTGCAAATCCCCCTTCTGCTGCGCGCTTAAGGTCGCATTCATCGCCTTAAATTGCGCCGCGGCGACCATCAGAGTTAGTTGATCGGCGACATCCTCATTTTCTGGCAATATATCCATTTGCCGGTCCAATGCTGAGGTTAGGTCGCCCTGTTCCAGATCACTGTTGATAAAATAGAAGCTTATCAGCAGGCAGTCTTGGCCAAACTCCGAGCCGACAGCAATCTTAACGGTTATTTCACCGGCATCGGCCATATCCAAGGTGAAATCGAGCAAGCGGCGAAAGGCATTGGACAGCCACTGGGGGTCCGCCTCGATGCGTTCGGGCACGTCCGGGTGGTACAGGTAGGACAGCTCGCGGCCGTTTTCATGGGCTTTAGGGCCCATATCTGCGAGCGCATGCTCGAGCGTTTTGCGCAAATTAAAAACCATCGATTCAGGCACGCGAGTCTGATCGCGTTGTTCAATAAAGGCTTCAAAATCGGTAATTAGATCAAGCATCGAAAAACCGGAGCGGCGGGCAATGCCAAGCATGCCTTGGTTTTCAATATCAGTATCCTTAACCGACAGCATTCCCAAGACCCCGACCAGTCCGCTCATAGGGGTTTTCACCCGCTGCAACAACTGTTGGATAAAGCGGCGGTTGCTGGAGTTTTGCACGGTGGTGGCTTCGCGTGACTGCTCCAGGGCTGTTAAGCGTAATTTCAACTCGTGATTGCTGGTCAGAAAGCTCCAGACCAGTTCTGACACCCGCCTAGCCGTACTGACCAAATAGAGGTACATGGCAATAAAACCCAAACCTATGATCAGATTCACGACATTTTTTTCGAGAAATAGAAAGTAGATACTTAACGGAGCTAAAAGCATCAGTAGGTAAATGCTGACCGTGCGACCGTAGAGTGAATAGACGAAGGTTCCGCCCGCGGCAATCGCCGAGGTATAGAGAATGCCCAGCATCATAATGGGGTCATCATGGCTCTGCGTCAGGCGATAGACCAGATAGACAGACCAAGTGCCGGCATGCAAAAAACCGGACAGAATAAATACATCACGCCAGTGCGCAGGTCCCTTAGCATACCAACTTTCAAATTGGGCGATCATCACGAAGCGCCAGGCCGCCATTACTACCAGTAATAAACCGAAAATATACACCAGCTTCGGCGCGGGTCCGTTTTGCAGCAGATGCCACTCAATGATGATAAACAAAACGAAGTGCAACAACGCGCTGGGAAGTCCCTGACGGCTGAGGGTTTGATCGATACGTTTTAAATTAGCTCGATCTTTTTGGGCTTTGTGACGGGGGCGAAAAAAGAAACTCATACGGACGTCATCTGACAGAGAAAACAGCGCAACTATACCCGTATCTTGGGCCATACCCAAGGCATTCGCGGGTTGTTTTTAAACTGATAAGGCGGAGTTAGGCGTCGGTCTTGCTGAACGATTCAAAATGCAGCGAATAGGTAAGGATCTTGAGGTCTTGAACCGCTTAGGGGTTGGTTTACTGCCCTGCCCTTTTTACCTTTGCGTTTCTAATCTACGCTTAGTTAATAAGACGCACTATACGGACAGCTTTGTTATGCGGTATCTATCCTCAGATTTAAATCTTTTTCGCGTCCTGCTGACCATCTACTTGCAGGGCAATTTGACTCGCGCCGGCAAGGTGCTGGGCGTTACGCAACCAGCCATTAGCAACGCCTTAGCGCGCTTGCGAACAATGTATGACGATCCGCTGTTTGTGCGCTCGGGCAGTCGGATGCGGCCCACCCAAAAAACCGAACAAATCATCCAGCAGGTCAGCATTGCCTTGGAATTGCTGACTTCAACGTTGAGTCCGGACCAGCCCATGCCCCAAGCCAAAGATTAGAGGTTGGCGCTTAAGACCAATTAACCGCCACTCCCGTTTGGGCTTGGCGGGCCCGAACAAGATTCAGCCGGCCTGTCATCCCATAGCGATCCAGGCCTAAGTCGTGCTGAATTAGAGCTGTTCGGTCAGTTCTGGGAGTGCATCGAACAG
Organism: Reinekea sp.; assembly: GCF_982785585.1. NCBI lineage: Bacteria > Pseudomonadati > Pseudomonadota > Gammaproteobacteria > Oceanospirillales > Saccharospirillaceae > Reinekea > Reinekea sp. The sequence continues at coordinate 122,151 of NZ_CEYAVF010000005.1, forward strand.
ATCGGCCACCAAACCGTAGTCGGCTACTTGGAAAATTGGGGCATCTGCATCCTTATTGATCGCAACGATGACCTTACTGTCCTTCATGCCGGCAAGGTGTTGAATTTGTCCTGAGATACCCACGGCGATATAGAGCTCCGGGGCAACGATCTTACCCGTTTGGCCGACCTGCATGTCATTGGGCACAAAGCCTTCATCGACCGCGGCACGAGACGCTCCAACTCCGGCACCGAGCTTATCGGCGACCTTGTAGAGCAGTTCGAAGTTCTCGCCGTTCTGCATGCCGCGACCACCTGAGATCACCACGCGGGCCGCGGTGAGCTCGGGGCGTTCGGAAACCACCAAATCCTCGGAGATAAAACGACTGATACCCTGGTCGGAAGCCGCAGGCAGGTCTTCGATCGGGGCCTGGCCATCATTCGGGCATGGATCAAAGGCGGTACCGCGCACACTAATAACCTTGATTCGGTCCGTCGATTGCACCGTGGCTATGGCATTGCCAGCATAGATCGGGCGCTTAAAGGTATCCGGACTGTCGACCGTGATGATCTCCGAAATCTGTTCTACGTCGAGTTTTGCGGCAACCCGAGGGAGGAAGTTCTTGCCCGTGGTTGTGGCGGCGGTCAGGATATGGCTGTATTGATCGGCCACCGATAGCACCAATTCGGCCAAGTTTTCGGCCAAGCCGTGGGCGTAGTGCGCTGCGTCGCAGTTGAGCACTCGCTCAATGCCACTCAATTGCGCTGCCGCGTCGGCGACGCTCCGACAGTCGTGGCCGGCAACCAATAGATGGACCGGCGCACCGAGCTTGAGCGCCGCGGCAACAACATTGGCGGTCACGGGCGTGAGTTCACTATTATTGTGGTCAGCTATAACTAAAATGCTCATGACACCACCTTCGCTTCGTTTTTAAGTTTGTCGACCAGCTCTTGAATCGAGTTGACCTTAATACCGGCTGGGCGTTCCGCTGGCGGTTCAACCTTTAAGGTGTTGACCGTTCGGCTTAGTTCAACGCCGAAATCCTCAGGGGTCTTTTTCTCCAGCGGTTTGCGCTTGGCTTTCATAATGTCGGGCAATTTAATGTAACGCGGCTCATTGAGGCGTAAATCGGTGGTGATGATGGCCGGCATCTTAAGCGAGACGGTTTGCGCGCCGCCGTCTATATCGCGCGTGACGGTAACCCAATCACCGTCAATCAAGACCTTGCTGGCGAAGGTCGCCTGAGCCAAGCCGGCGAGCGCGGCGAGCATTTGCCCGGTCTGATTGTTATCGGTGTCGATGGCCTGTTTCCCCAAGATCACCAGTCCAGGTTGCTCAAGGGCGACAATCTGCGCCAATATTTTCGCCACCACCAATGAACTGGCGGCCTCTTGCGTGACCACCAAAATGGCCCGATCCGCACCGATGGCCAGCGATCGGCGCAGCTGCTCTTCGGCTTTGGCTTCACCGATCGACACGACGATCACTTCAGAGGCGAGACCCTGTTCTTTGAGGCGCACGGCCTCTTCAACGGCGATATCACAGAAGGGATTGATGTCCATTTTAACATTAGCGAGTTCCACATCGGAATGATCCGCCTTGACTCGAACTTTGACGTTGTAATCTACAACGCGTTTAACCGGAACGATGATTTTCATACAGTCCTCATTAACTCATTGGTGCTTCAATATCGGTGAATAATCGACGACTACCTGAACCGAGACGACCGGCTAACGCTCACCTGCGCACAAACACAGGGTGAGCTCAAAACAGAGTGGGTCACATTTAGAATAGAGCGCGACAGCTGATCGTCAACCCAGTTTAATTTAAGTCTTCATTTAATCCGCTTTGGCGGCAAATTTCAAACAGTTGTTTTAATTTTTTCACGGTTAAGGTTAAACTCGTTACTGTTATAGAGTTATTGTCATTTAAGCGCCGCTGAGACACAGCATATTCTTAACGCTAACCGGGTCCTTGGGCTTTGTTAGTCATTGCAGCGGCCAACCGGAGGTGTTTATGGAACGCGAAGCCATGGAATTTGACGTGGTAATAGTCGGTGCTGGACCTGCGGGTCTGTCTGCTGCCATCAAGTTGATGCAAGGCGCACAGGCTCTGGAGCAGGAATTGAGCGTCTGCGTGGTTGAAAAAGGCTCCGAAGTCGGCGCCCATATACTATCGGGCGCGGTATTCGAAACCAGCGCCCTCAATGAATTGCTACCCAATTGGTCCGAGCTTGGGGCTCCCCTGCACACCCCTGTCACGCGCGATGAGATCTATGTGCTGCGCTCGGCGACCAGCCAAGTCAAGGTGCCGCATTTTGCCGTACCCACTCCGATGAAGAACGACGGCAATTACATTATCAGCCTGGGCAATTTTTGCCGCTGGTTGGCCGAACAGGCCGAGGCCTTGGGCGTGGAAATATTTCCCGGCTTTGCTGCCGCGGAAGTGCTCTATGACGCCAAGGGTGCCGTTAAGGGCATCATTACCGGCGATATGGGCCGTGCCGCCGATGGCACGGAGAAAGACGGCTTTGCCGCCGGAATGGAATTGCACGGCAAAACCACCCTGTTTGCCGAAGGTGCCCGCGGGCACTTGGGCAAGGCGCTGATCGAACAATTCCAGCTTGCCCGGGGACAGGGTACCCAGCATTTTGGCTTGGGTATTAAAGAGCTCTGGGAAGTGCCAGCCGATATGCACGAACCGGGCCTAGTCGTGCACACGGCCGGTTGGCCGCTGGCCGAACAGGGTGCCTCCGGTGGTGCTTTTATGTACCACTTGGAAAACCAACAGGTCGCATTGGGTCTGATCACCGATCTAGGCTATGACAATCCCTATTTGTCGCCGTTCGATGAATTTCAACGCATGAAGCACCACCCGCTCTTTGCCAAATATCTGACAAACGGCAAACGCCTGTCTTATGGCGCGCGGGCGTTGAATAAGGGCGGCTCGCAATGTCTGCCTAAAATGCACTTTCCGGGTGGGTTTTTAATTGGCTGTGATGCCGGCACGCTCAACGGCGCTAAGATCAAGGGCACGCATACGGCTATGCAATCGGGCATGTTGGCGGCGCAAACCATTCTGGATCAGCTGGCAATTGGCCTTGAAGCCGGCCAGGATTTGGTGCATTTCGAAGCGCATTATAAAAATAGCAGCCTCTTTAAGGAATTGCATTTTCAGCGCAATTTTGGCCCGGCCCAGCACAAGTTCGGCAATATCCTCGGCTCAGCCTACGCCTTTATCGATATGAATGTGTTTCGCGGCACCCTGCCCTGGACTCTGCAGGACTCGGTGCCCGACTACGCCACGCTCAAGCCGGCCGCGCAGTCTAAGATGCTTGAATACGGCAAGGCAGATGGCATCCTGTCCTTTGACAAGCTTAGTTCGGTATTTCTCTCCAATACCAATCACGAAGACAACCAACCGGTTCACCTCAGGCTGACCGACCCAGATTTGCCCATCCGAGACAATCTGCCGCTCTATGCGGAACCGGCCCAGCGCTATTGTCCGGCCGGCGTGTATGAGGTAATTCAAGGGGCCGATGGCGCAGCCAAGTTTCAAATCAATGCGCAAAACTGCGTGCATTGCAAAACCTGCGATATCAAGGATCCGGCTCAAAATATCACCTGGGTGACCCCCGAAGGCGCGGGTGGGCCCAACTATCCCAATATGTGACGGGCGCAGTCATTGACCGGATCTCGGACTTCGAGGTCAGGTCAACTCGCTACGATCGAGCATGAATTCCGTTCCGGCGCTGTCCAACCACAGCACCCCTAGGCGCAGTCCCTGATGGTCCAAGGCATGGATCTGCCACTGATACATTACACTGGGGCTGATTCGGGCGCGCAAGTTAGCGCGCCAAAGCATCTCTGGTTCGGCTGGGTAGTCTACCTTAAGCGGGTGATCCCGATCTAAACAGGCCTGATCGCCCAGATTGTTGGTCACGATCCAGGTGTCACCGATCAATTGGGCGGAGACCACCACAAAGGGTGTGGCGGCGACTCGAATGCCCACCTTCTCCACCGGTGTGACCAAGAAATAACGTTCATCTTCCTTTTTCAGTACACTGGCAAACAGCTTAACCATCCGTTCCCGAGCTATCAGGCTGCCCTGATAGTACCACCGGCCATCGCGGCGAATTTCCAAATCAATATCACCACAGAAGTCAGGGTCCCATAACTCCACGGGCGCAACCGTTTGATTATTAATGTGTCGATAGATATCAGTCAGTTCGATCATTTAGGGCCACCCAGTGTGCGCACGGAATCGAGCAGAAAGCGGCTAAAGCCACGTCGATCACGAATCAGTTCAGGGAATAGATCGGATTCGGTAATATGCGCCATGCCACTGGCCAATGACCAGAGCAAACCATAATGAAAGCGCGCCTTGTCCCGCTCTAACGGCTTCAGGTGCGCTAGGTCCAGTTCAATTATGGCGGCGAACTCATCGACATGCTGGCGGCGTAACAGTTGCCACTGCACAAACCGCTCCAATGTGCAGTCGGTCGCCTGCAAGTGTTTTTCCAGACGCATCAGAACTCGGTATTTCTTAACGAATTGGATTCGATATTTCAAATACTGCTCAAGTAGGTCCGCAGCCCCGCCTGAGGCCCCGATGTTAGTGAGTAAGGGCGTCACTGCGAGCTCATCGGTGAGTAGAATGGCGGCATAGACATCATCTTTGTTGGCGAAGTGTTTATAAAAAACCGATCGACTGATGCCCGCAGCCTTGATCAATTGGGTTACCGTTATGCTGTTTTCATTGTGAATGGTAAATAGATTCAGGGCCGAACTAATCAAGGCTGTTTCAGCGGGGCTTTGTGGCTGAATCGCAATACTCGAAGTTAACATGCCAAGGTGTCCAGAGTGGTTAGGCCACCCAAACGGATGACATTATTAGCCGGAAGATTCGCTTGGGCCCAGTTACATAGTGTGGGTAGGTTTGTCCGAATTCAACGCGCCGGCCAGATAGGTTTCGATCTTGTCTTTTGCCAATTCGTTTTTCTTCGAAAATTGCACACCGATGCCGGTTGCCCTGTTGCCCTGGGCCCCTCGTGGGGTCAACCAGATAACGCGGCCAGCAACCGGAATCTTTTCTGGTTCATCCATCAGGGTGAGTAATAAAAAAACATCATCGCCCACGCTGAAGCGTTTGTTAGTCGCGATAAACAAACCGCCATTCTTTACGAAGGGCATAAAGGCGGCATAGAGAACCGCCTTGTCTTTCATGGTTATGGACAGTATTCCGCTGCGAGTGCCAGCTAATTTTGGGTTCATTCTGTACCTCTTAGATCAAGCCAGCGAGATGCGAGCTCTTCGCCCATCAGCTGAGGGTTTAGATTCGATTGACGGTTAATAGCCCCTAATAAGACAACCAGATAATCCCGAAAATTGAACAGCGACCGAGCCGTTTGGTTGGCCAGCAGTTCGATCAAGTCATCGGCGATGGGCGCCAGCGCGCCTCGCCGGCTCAACTGCTGGCGCAGTGCCGTGTCGATCCACAACATCAGTTGCTTGAGGGTCGGTTCAAGCGGCGCCTTGTGAATAAATTGACTCAACTGACTAAAGCCTAAATCCTGTAAAAAATGCCTTTCACACTCGGACCATTGGTTAAGTTGGTCCGCAGTGACCGCCAAGGCGGTATAGGGTTTGCCTTGCGCAATGCCCAGGGCGATATGGGGATTGAGCGGATAGGCAGCGCTATGCAACACAGCCAAGGCCTGCTCAGGAGTCGGTTCTGGCAGCGTGACCAGCCGACAACGAGACCGAACGGTCGGTAGGGTGCGCCCCAACGAGCGACTTTCGAGCACAATAAAGGTTCGATCGCTCGGTTCTTCTAAGACCTTCAATAAGGCATTTGCGGCATTGCTATTCATCTTCTCGGCGTTTTCCAGGCGAATCACCTTGTTGCCACCTTGTTGAGCGGTTTCGGCCACTTTTCGATTGATGGCGCGCACGGCATCGACCCGTATGGTCAAACTCTTGCCTTCCGGCTGCACCCGAATAAAGTCTGGATGGTTGCCGGCCTGGTGCAATCGACAGGCTTTGCAGTCGCCACAGGCGTGCGCCAAATCGGACCGGCAGAGTAATTTTGCCACCAAGGCATCGGTCATTAACCCGCCACCATCACCTGGATCACCCAATATCAATAGGCCATGCGGCAAGGTATTGGCTCGGTATTGGCTAATCAAGTCCACTAGCGTGGCATTCAACCAAGGCGGTAAATCAGGCAAAGTAGACCTCCAGGGCCGTAATTAACTGCTCGGAGACGGCGGCCTGTGACGGAGCCGCATCGATTTTTATAAAACGCTCAGGTTGTTGATCATAGCGTAGTTGATATTGTGCGCGGCAGCGGTTAAAAAACGCTATATCTTCGCCTTCAATGCGGTCCAGCGCGCCACGAGCCTGGGCCCGCGCCAAGCCGGTGGCCGCGTCGCAATCGAACCAGATGGTTAGATCGGGTTGGAAATTGGCCAAAACCGTCTCCTCCAGTGATGCGATCAGGCTTCGGTCGAGCCCGCGCCCGCCACCCTGATAGGCGTAAGTCGCATCGGTAAAGCGATCGCTGATCACCCACTGACCCGCCGCTAAGGCCGGCTGAATAAGGCTGGCCACATGCTGCTTGCGGGCTGCAAATACCAGGAGCAACTCGGTAACCGGATCCATTTTTTCACTGTGATGACTCAAAACCAGGTCCCGGATCGCTTCTGCGATCTCGGTGCCACCCGGCTCCCGGGTGCGGACGATATCGTGGCCGCGCGCTGCGAGCCAAGCCATCAGCACCTCGGCCTGAGTCGTTTTACCGGCGCCTTCTAAGCCTTCTATGCTGATAAACAAGGCGCTCATTGGACCTCGTCCGTTGTCGTTGCCGGTGCCGACTTATAGTCTTGGCGCCGGGAAAAACGCTGATAGCGCCGCACGGCGGCGTTGTGTTCTTTGAAGGTGATCGAAAAATGATGGCTGCCATCGCCCTTGGCGACGAAAAATAGACTCTCACCGGCGGCCGGATTTAAGGCCGCAAAGATCGCTTCGCGGCCCGGGTTGGCAATCGGAGTCGGCGGCAAGCCGTTGCGGGTATAGGTATTATAGGGCGTGTCGGTGCGCAAATGGCCGCGCGTCAGATTGCCGGTATACGCCGCACCCGCGCCATAAATAACGGTTGGGTCGGTCTGCAGGCGCATATTGATACTGAGTCGACGGCTGAAAACACCTGAGATCATCGGTCGTTCAAAGGCGGCGCCGGTTTCTTTTTCGATGATGGACGCCAAAATCAACGCCTCATAGGGTGTCTCAACAACAGCTGTGGGGGATTTTTGCGCCCATTCCTCCGCCAAGATCGACACCATACGCTGGTGAGCTAATTTAAGTATATCCAGATCACTGGTGCCAGCGTCAAATAAATAGGTATCGGGGAAAAACCAGCCCTCGTAAAAGCTCATATCGGCGGCTACAAGCTGCATAATAGCATCTTGATCCAATCCGGTTAGGCTATGCTCTAGGTCGGGACTATCCGCCAGGACCTGCAAGAATTCACTGAAGGTTTGGCCTTCAATGAATTGCACTGAACGCAGGATTTTTTTGCCAGACACCATCATGCGAATCACATCGGTACTGGTTTGGCCCGGCTGCAAAGCATATTCACCGCGTTGGATTACCGTGAGTTCATTATAGCGCAACCACAATTCGTGGATCCGGGGGTAGTCGATCCAGCCGTTGGCGCTAAAGTCTGCCAAGACACGCTTTACCGAAGCGCCGTCGGTCACCCTATAGGTTGTGCCTTCGGCGCTCAGTGAGAGCGGTTTTTGCAGCCGTAGTTGGGCCAAGTTGACGATCGCCAAGGCCGAAACGATGCCTAATAGCAGAGTGATGAAGACTAGTTTTTTTAACACGTTTTGGCTAACTCACTGTGAAAGAGATGGATGTCGGCATGGCGCGGTAACGGCCGCGCCATTAAGGATTCAATCGGGACTAGACCCATTAGACTATTGGACAAAAAAGCCGCATCGACCTGGTCCAGCTCATCCACCGCCAGTGCGCTGATCTGAATGTCAGGGAAACGGGTCAGCAGCTGCTGACGTATTACACCGGCGACTCCGGCCTGATCAACCGGTGGTGTAGACCAGTACCCATGCCGAAAAAAGAATAGATTGGCAGAGCTGGCTTCGACAATAGAGCCGCTGTCGGTGGCCATCAAGACCTCATCGACACCTTGTCGCCGCGCGCTCTGACGAGCCAAAACCGAATCCAGCCGATTGAGGTGCTTCATGCCGGCCAGAGTCGAGTTGACGCTGATGTGGGTCTCGGACAGGGCAACCGAAGCGCCCTGCGCCGCCCAGTCGGGACGGTGATAGGGACTGCATTGCACGAGAACATCGGTCTGTTGTAACAGGGGGTCGAAATCATAGCCGCGCCCGGGGTTGCTTCTCAACAACATGACTTTAATCAGATGGGGTGCATCCAGATGGGCACAGAGCGCGGTCAATTGTCCGCGCAGCGCAAGCCTCTGCGCGCTGGACCATGCCATACCCAAACGATGGGTGCCGGCGCTGAGGCGATCAAGATGCGGCCCGAGAAAGTGAGGCCCATGTTGATCGGCTAACAGCGTCTCAAACAGGCCATCGCCATAAGCTAAACCTCGGTGGGATAATGGAATGGCGCCACTGACGCCATTTAACAGACTGATATGCATGGTTTCCGGGCTAACAGAGTTCAGAGGTAAGGCACGATAGTATCAAACTTTGCTGAAGATAAGAGAGCCGTTTGTACCGCCAAAACCAAATGAATTGCTGAGCGCATGATTGATCACCATATTACGCGCCGTGTGAGGAACGTAGTCAAGATCACAGGCCGGATCCGGGTTATCCAGGTTAATGGTCGGGGGAGCAACCTGATCTTTGATCGCCAAGATACAGAAAATCGCCTCCACTGCACCGGCAGCGCCGAGCAAGTGGCCAATCATCGATTTGGTCGAGCTGACCACGATTTTGTCCGCATCGCCACCATAGAGACGTTTAACCGCTTGCGATTCAGCCAAATCACCGGCCAGTGTCGAGGTGCCATGGGCATTAATGTAGTTAACGTCTAACGGATTTAAACCGGCATCCCGTAAGGCGTTGTCCATAGCGGCCGCGGCACCAGCGCCATCGGCAGGCGGTGAGGTCATATGATAGGCATCGCCACTCATACCAAAACCGGTTAATTCGGCATATATCTTCGCACCGCGGGCCTTGGCGCTCTCATATTCTTCGAGCACGACCACACCGGCACCATCACCGAGCACGAAACCGTCTCGATCTCGATCCCACGGACGACTGGCGCGCGTTGGATCATCGTTGCGCGTGGATAAGGCCCGCGCCGCGCCGAAACCGCCCATGCCCAACTGGCCGGACGCCATTTCGGCACCGCCTGCTACCATCGCATCGGCATCGCCGTAGGCGATCGTGCGCGCGGCATAACCAATATTGTGTGTGCCCGTGGTGCAGGCAGTTGTAATGGCAATATTTGGGCCTTTAAAACCATACTCGATGGATAGGTTGCCCGAAATCATGTTGATAATGGCAGCGGGGACAAAAAAGGGTGAAATACGGCGTGGGCCACCCTTTTGCAGAGCAAGATGATTCTTCTCGATAGTATCGAGCCCCCCGATGCCTGAACCGATGGCAATGCCAATTCGACCGGCGGTGGCTTCAGTCGCTTCAATACCGGAGTCCTGGATCGCTTCAACAGCGGCCGCATAGCCGTATTGAATAAAACCATCCATCTTTTTGGTATCTTTAGGATTCATATAGTCGGATGGATTGAAATCTTTCACCTGTGCCGCAAATTTGGTGGTGAATTTTTCAGCATCGAACAGCTCGATGCGATTCACGCCGCTTTTTCCGGCCAAAATACCCGCCCACGTTGATGCGACTGAATTCCCTAATGGACTAATACAACCCAGCCCAGTTACCACCACACGTCGTTTTGACATCTTAATTTCTCCAAGACTGCCTTGCTTCTTCATTATGCAGAATAGCACTCAAAAAAAAGCCGTATTGCCCGGAGGTCAATACGGCTCCTATTGTTGACTAAATCGCTTAACCCACGTGGGTGTTTACGTAATCGATCGCGTCCTGAACAGTCTGTAATTTCTCAGATTCTTCATCTGGAATTTCAGTTTCGAATTCTTCTTCCAAAGCCATCACCAAGTTAACCGTATCCAGAGAATCGGCACCCAGATCATCGATAAAAGATGATTTTGCGTTGACGTCTTCTTCTTTAGCGCCTAACTGTTCACAAACTATTTTCTTAACTCGATCTTCGATGCTGCTCATTATAAGAACTCCTAAAAGGTATTTAGCACAGTTATACGTGCTGGCTAGTTTATATAAACGTTATCCTATTGAGCAAGTTAAATGACGACCAACTTGCCAAAATTAACCCATATACATGCCGCCATTGACATGCAAAGTTTCTCCAGTGATGTATGACGCACCATCACTGGCCAAAAACGCAACCGCATGTGCGATTTCATCCGGTGTACCCAGGCGCGCTAACGGCACCTGTTTCAGTAGAGTTTCTTTTACATTTTCCGCCAGATCATGGGTCATGTCGGTTTGAATAAAGCCTGGCGCAACCGAGTTGACGGTAATGTTGCGGCTACCGATTTCACGCGCTAAGGACCGCGTAAAACCCTCCACGCCGGCCTTGGCGGCACAGTAGTTGGCTTGCCCGGCATTACCGGCGGAGGCGACAACCGATGAAATATTGATGATTCGGCCAAAACGGGTGCGCGTCATGGCTTTGATGACCGCCTTACTCATGCGGAACACCGAATTCAGGTTGGTGTCGATCACCGCATTCCATTCAGTCTCTTTCATGCGTAAAAAAAGATTATCCTGGGTAATGCCGGCATTGTTGACTAATACCGCTGGGGCACCGAATTCGGCCTGAATATCGGCCATCACAGCATCGATGGAGGCGCCATCGGTGACGTTCAGACAGTAACCCTTGCCGCTAATGCCCAACTCGGCAAACCGTTGGCTAATTTTTTCCGCGCCACTTTCTGAGGTCGCGGTGCCCAACACAATAAAGCCGTCATGGCCGAGTTTGTCAGCAACCGCCGCGCCGATGCCGCGACTGGCGCCGGTCACAAGGGCAACTTTTTTGGCATCTGTCATAACTATTATCCTAATCGTTTTTGAAACGAAGCTAGATTGCCGATGGCGGTATGAATCACATCGCCGGCAATTCGTTTGTTCAAGCCACTCAAGACCTTACCCGGGCCACATTCGATAATCTCGGTAACCCCAGCGCTGGCCATAAATTGCACCGACTTTGTCCATTGAACCGGCTTATAGAGCTGTTCCAATAGGTTTTTGCGAATTTCGCTAATATCGGTCACGCCGAGCGCAACGCGATTTTGCACAATCGGCGCCGACGGACTGTTAAAGTGGATCGCCTGCAACCGCTGCGCGAGTGTATCAGCCGCTGGTTTCATTAACACGCAATGCGACGGCACACTGACCGACAGGGGTAATACCCGTTTCGCGCCCATAGTCTTTAAAATCACCATGGCCCGTTCAACAGCGGCGGTATTGCCGGCAATTACCACCTGGCCCGGGGTGTTGAAATTAACCGCCGACACGACAGCGCCCTGCTCCGCTGCCAGACACCCGTCGATTACAGCCTGATCGTCCAAGCCCAAAACAGCCGCCATCAAGCCTTCACCAGCCGGAACGGCCAATTGCATAAGCTGGCCGCGCAATTCAACCAGCTTTATGGCATCAGCAAAGCTAACGGCACCGCTGGCAACCAACGCACTATATTCACCCAGGCTGTGCCCTGCAAATAAAATGGGCTTCAAGGGTGACTGTGCCGACCAGAGTCGATATAGCGCTATGCTGGCAGTCAATAGCGCAGGCTGGGTCTTCTCAGTTCGATTTAACTCTTCAATCGGGCCGTTTAGGGCCAGATCGGTAACATCATAGCCCAGCAATTCGGACGCTTCGGCGAACGTATCGCGCACGATTGGGTAGGTTTCCAGCATTTCTGCCAGCATACCGACTTGCTGTGACCCCTGACCTGGAAACACGAATGCGAGTTTATTCATACTGAGATGGATCCTGTTTTTGCCAATAGAGTGGCATTATCCGAGTAATCTCAACGCTTTAAAGGCAAGCCCCGTTGAAACATTTATGAATTCTAGGACATTAAGCGGCCCAGCGCTGACTCAAAAGCCGAGTAATGACCCCGCCGCTTGAAGCTAAGATTAATCCAGAGGCCACTTTTCAACTAATTTGTCCAATTCTCGCCGAATCTTCCCGGTCGAGTCCAGAGCTAGCGCGCTTACCGCGCGTTCGATGGCGCTGGCGAAGGCCCGGTCGTTGGCATTGCCATGACTCTTCACCACGAGCAGGTTACTGCCGGCAACAAGGGCCCCATTGGCCAAGCGTGGATCGAGTTTTTTTAGTACGGTCGTTAATTGTCGTTTTAGCCACCAGGCCAGTAGCGGTTTTAAGAGGCCATGCTCGAGTCGTGCTTTGAGTAAGGCAAAGGTTAGGTCCAGCGCGCCAGCCGAGGCTTTAATAATGGAATTGCCGGTAAATCCGTCGCAGACAATTACATCCGCCTGGCCGCTGAAGATGTCAGACGCCTCAATAAAGCCTCGATAGTCAATATCCGACCAGCCTTGCAAGGTCGCATGCGCTAGGCGCAATGCCTCCGGTCCTTTGTAATACTCAGCGCCAACATTGAGTAGGCTTAGGCGGGGATTGGCCTCGCCGGTAGACGCCAATGCCTTGCCCACGGCGGCATAGGTTAAGAGTTGTTGCTGGTTGGCGGTAAAGGAGGCGCCCAGGTCGAGCATCATCGCCGTGCCCGTCAGAGTCGGCAACCAGGCGGCCAGCACGGGGCGATTCAGGGCCGGATGCAGTGCGCCATATTTGCCGACCAACACCAATAACACGCCGGTATGTTCGGCCGACACCAACGCATCGACCTGCCCATCGCGTAGCGCTTTGAAGGCGGTTTCTATTGAACTAAAGCCGTCACGACGCATCAATTGAGCCGGCTTATGGGCCAGGTCAGAAATGTCATTGGTATCGATCCATTCAATATTGGCGGGGCAGGAATGTTTGAAGGCTTGGCGTGCATTCAGGTTGCCAAATAAGACACCATGATGCTGGGGATTAGCGCGAAAGTAGCGGAAACAGGCAGGGATAAGAATAGAGGGGCCGAAGTCCCCTCCATGTAAATCAATGGCAATGCGAGCCATTAATCTATTTAGTCATCACGACCTGCAACGACCTTGTGGCCTTTGTAGAAGCCATCTGCAGTAACATGGTGACGACGGTGAGTTTCACCGCTGGTGCCATCAACTGTCAGAGTGGGTGCCGAAAGGGCATCATGTGAACGACGCATACCGCGACGTGAACGGGTCACTTTACTTTTTTGAACTGCCATGGCTAAAAGCCTCCTACTAACTGATTTGTTTGAAGATCACTTCAAAACTTTTAAAACATCGAACGGATTAGGAGCTTTTTCAGGAGATCCCTTTGACTCATCCGTCCCAAATTGGGTTTCAATACGACATTCGCTGTCTGGGTGCATTGCGTGCATGGGGAGGCTCAATAATAGCTCTTCCTCCACGATGTCCGCGACATCCAGTAACGCATCTGGAAGCAATAATAACGCATCCAGGTGAGCCGGTAGTGCTTTAGCCATTTCATCGTTATAAACCAGGGTAAGTGTAAAATCACCGTCCAGTTTAGAACCATAAACTTGCAAACACCGTTGGCACTGCAAATTCACAATAGCTGTTACATGACCAAAAATTAGCCGCCGGCCGGATTCGTCACGATCAAATCTCAAACTTACCTGAGCTGATTCGTCGATTCCCGCGGTGGTTTCATCCAGGCGTTTTAACCGTTTCGCACTAATAACACCTTCCAGTAGAGTGAGCTTGTCAGCCAACTGGTAGGGATTCACACGATCTGGTAATTCGAAATTTGACATAGGCGCGGTATCATACTTATGCAAAAATGTAAGTCAAAGGCTTTTTAGAGATCAAAGCTGTAATGAGTGTAAATTGGACCTTATGGAGATAAACAATGAGTCAGCGACTGGTTTTGGCCAGCACCTCGCAATACAAGCGTGCTCAATTGCGACTACTGGGTGTGCCCTTTACCTGCGTCGATCCGGGTGTCCATGAAGATCATGCGCAGTATAGTGGCGATCCGGAGTCTTATGCAATCGACCTTAGCCAGCAAAAAGCCATCGCCAGTGCGAAACGAAACCCAACGGCCTGGGTGCTTGGCTCCGATCAGGTGGCTGTGGCGGCCGATGGCACCCTACTGACCAAAGCCGGCACCCCAGAGAAGGCCGTTGTACAGCTCCAGCAATGCCAGAATCAGACGGCAACTTTTTACAGTGCCGCCTGCCTGCTGCGCGGCGATGTCAGCTACCGTTGGTCGGTTCGTACGCGGGTCACCTTTCGGCAGCTGGATTACGCCGAGATCTGTCGCTACGTCGAGGCAGATCGGCCAGAGCACTGCGCCGGCAGCTTTAAGGTGGAAGCCTTAGGGATAAGCCTGTTTCGTCAAATACAATCAAACGACCCGAGCGCACTGGTCGGTCTGCCCCTGATGACGTTGGCCGAGCACCTGCGGCAGGCCGGCTTTCAGGTGCCCTAGGCCGGCCCGCTACTTGAATTGAGGCGGGCTGGGCGCCTCAATTGAGCGTAACGCCCTGACTGACGCCGAGCTTGACCAGTGCCTGAGCTAAACTGACACCCAGGTTGCGAGCGAAGGCCTCGAGTGGCGAGGGTCGCAGCGAAAAGTCCACCGTCTGCGGATAGCCCAGCTCGCGCGCCAGTTCGGCGGTTGATTTAAGGCCGTCAATCAAGCCCAATTCCAAAGCCTGACTGCCGGTCCAGAACAACCCACTGAACAACTTGGGACTGTCGACCAAACGATCACCGCGACCGAGCTTAACATCCCGAATAAATTGCTCATGAACATCATTGAGCAGGATTTCAAAGAGTGCCTGTTCGTCCGGATTCAGCACCGAAAAGGGGTCTAAAAAGGCCTTATGGTCACCCGAGGTGAATTGCCGACGCTCGATACCCACCTTGTCCATCAGATCCTGATAGCCAAAACCGGCCGCCGTTACCCCGATAGATCCGACGATACTGGCACCGCTGGCATAAATTTCCTGGGTCGCAGCGGCAATATAATAAGCGCCACTGGCCCCGGAATCGACGATGACCGAATAGATCGGTACGTGCTCATTGAGCGCCCGTTGACGTTGAATTTCATTAAAAATATAGGCCGACTGCACCGGGCTGCCGCCCGGGCTGTTGATGCGGAGGATTACCGCTTTGGTGTCTGGGTGTTGCAGTGCCGCGCTTAGGCTGCCGATAACGGCATCTGCGCCAGCTAATTCGCCACTGGCGATGGTTCCCTCTATATCGATCACGGCAACATGGCCACCGGTTTTGCCAATACTGGTTGAGCCAGCGCTATTGGTGATAAAAAGCACCAGAACAGCCAGGATATAGATAAAGGTCAGTAACTTAAAAAAGATACCCCAGCGGCGGCTGCGGCGCAGCTCGATAGTATTCGCCATCACGACGCGTTCGATTAAGCGCCATTCTTTCTTGTCACCCTCAACAGGACCTAGGGCATCTGAGTTATTTGACCCGTATCCAAACATTTATGACTCCTTAGCAGTTAAACCGGTTAACAAAGACTGAAGCCGGGGATCGAGTTCGGCATTGATGGTCAGTTCTGTGCGCTCGATCGGGTGCGGTAGGCGTATCTGTACCGCGTGCAAAAACAATCTCTTTAAGCCTAGACCATGGGCGATGGCCTGGGTGGCTGCATCTTGATACTTGTCGTCACCCAGAATGGGGCATCCGGCATATTGACAATGCACACGAATTTGATGCGTTCTGCCGGTGACCGGCTGAGCCTCAACCCAAGCACAGTCTGCAAACTGCTTTAACAGTCTGAATCGAGTTAAGGATGGCTTGCCATCCTTATGGACTGATACGCGTCTTTCACCGGTTTGGCTTTCTTCATGGCGTAACAGAGGCGCATCAACGCTGTTAATATCGCTTGGCCAGATGCCGCTGACCAGGCACCAATAGGTTTTCTGCAGGTTCTTTTTTAGTCGAAATTCATCCTGCATTAGCACCAGGCTTTTACGCTTCTTGGCGATCAATAAGATGCCCGAGGTGTCTCGATCGATGCGATGGACCAATTCGAGGAACTTCTCCTCCGGTCGGTCGGCACGCAAGGCTTCGATCAGGCCCAGCTTTAAGCCCGAACCGCCATGCACTGCCAGGCCGCTCGGCTTATTGATGGCGAGCATTAGCTCATCTTCATAGACCACAGCAGCTTTGAGATCTTGGCGTAGCTTCTGGCCCGGCTCAACCGTTGCCACGGCCTTTATCGCATCGGAAACGGGCGGAATACGCACCATATCGCCTTCGTTTAATTTGGTGTCGGGCTTGGCCCGCTTGCCATTAATGCGCACCTCACCCTTACGAATCAAGCGATAGACGCGACTCTTAGGAACGTTATTTAGGACGTAGGTGAGGAAGTTGTCCAGACGCTGATCGACGCGATCTTCTTCAATTTCGATAAATTGAACTTTTGACACACAAAATCCTTTATATAGGATGAAAACAACGATGATAACAGCTCGCATAGCATTGAAGCAGCCCTACTTTACTGCTATATTTAAAAGTGCTTGGTATATTAAGTCTGCCACCCAGAGATCACACAGGTGCCCAGGCTTAAGTGCTCAACGTAAACATTTATATTGGTTGGGCAGCAAGAACAGTTTGAAACAGATTTAGTGATGCACCCATAAGGCAGAAAATATTCCTTTTCCATGTGAATATTTCTAAATAGAGCTGGTATCTCCGTTAGACTCTTACCTAAATGATGTCTCGCTTGGACAAAACATCGCCGGTTTTTGCGCGCGTTTAATAACGTTATTTGTATCTTGTTAGTCGATTCCTATCGATGTTTGCCTCTGTGCTCCTGTTTTGCTGCTCTGAAATGTATATAAAAATCAGAGTGTTAGATCTTAATGAAAAGAATGTTAATTAACGCCACTCAAGCCGAAGAGCTTAGAGTCGCCCTGGTCGATGGCCAGCAACTGTACGATCTCGACATAGAAGCCGGTTTTCGCGAGCAAAAGAAAGCCAACATCTATAAGGGACGTATCACCCGCATTGAACCCAGCCTTGAAGCCGCCTTTGTTGAATTTGGCGCTGAACGGCATGGTTTCCTCCCGCTGAAAGAAATCGCTAAAGAGTATTTTATCGATTCCAATATGTCTTCGCGTTCCAGCATCAAGGAACTGATCAAAGAAGGCACCGAAGTTATCGTCCAGGTCGACAAAGAAGAACGTGGTAATAAGGGTGCTGCCCTGACGACTATGGTCAGCTTAGCCGGTCGTTACCTAGTGCTGATGCCCAATAACGCTCGAGCCGGTGGTATTTCACGCCGTATCGAGGGTGATGAGCGTGCACAAATCCGCGAAGCGCTCCAGGGTGTCGTCATTCCCAATGGTATGGGTATCATAGTCCGCACCGCGGGCATCGGTCGCTCGACCGAAGAGCTACAGTGGGATTTAGATTACTTGCTGCAATTGTGGACCTCCATTACCGCCGCATCTGTTACCCGCCCTGCACCCTTCCTGATCCTGCAAGAAAGCAACGTGATCTTACGTGCGATTCGGGATTACCTGCGACAGGATATCGATACCGTACTGATCGACACTAAGGATGCGTATAACTACGCACTCGATTTCGTGCAAAAAGTGATGCCCGGTTATCAGAATAAGATCAAGCTGTATGAAGATACGGTACCGTTGTTCAATCGCTATCAAATTGAAACGCAAATCGAGACCGCATTTCAACGCGAAGTTAAATTGCCCAGCGGCGGTTCTATTGTTATTGATCCGACCGAAGCCTTGGTTTCGATCGACATCAACTCCAGCCGCGCGACCAAGGGTGGCGACATAGAAGAGACGGCCTTCAATACCAATATGGAAGCTGCCGAAGAAATTGCCCGCCAATTGCGCCTGCGCGATATGGGTGGTTTGATTGTGATCGATTTTATCGATATGAATCAGGCCAAGCACCAGCGTGAAGTAGAGTCCCGCATGAAAGATTCCACGGACTCTGATCGTGCTCGTGTCCAGATCGGGCGTTTGTCCCGTTTTGGCTTGTTGGAAATGTCCCGTCAGCGTTTGCGCCCATCACTTGGAGAGACCAGCGGCATTGTATGTCCTCGCTGTAACGGCCACGGAACCATTCGCGACGTCAAATCCCTTTCTTTGGCTATCCTTCGTCTGATCGAAGAAGAGTCATTGAAAGAGCGTACAGCGCAGATTCGCACTATTGTGCCATTATCGGTTGCGACCTATCTGTTGAATGAAAAACGTGATGCCATAACGGATATCGAAAAACGCCACAAGGTCCATGTCCTGGTCGTGCCGAATCCAAATATGGAAACACCGCACTATGAAGTAGTGCGCATGCGCGATGACGACGAGACCTTGGTCACGGACGAGCCGAGCTACGCCATCAAGTTTGACGAGCCACCGCTTGAAACCGAAGTGGTCCTCGAAGCAATGGTTAAGCCACAAGAAGCGGCCATTACCTCGATACAGGCTTCTCGAACGGCAGCACCGATTCCAGAATCCACCGCAGAAGCTAAGCCAAAAGCCCCTGCTGCCAAGGTTGCCGCTGGACCGTCAGTTGCGGCGAAGATTGGCAAGTGGTTCAGTGGCATCTTCAAGTCTGAAGAAAAGCCTGTCGTGCCTACGTTTAAAGCGACCAAACCGGCGACGAGCAACTCCAGAAATGGTCGAGATCGTGATCGTGATCGATCTAAAAACTCGAACAATCGTAATCGCAATTCGCGCAATCAGAACAGCGATCGCAAGCCGAATCCTGCGCGAACCGAAGTACGCGCCGACGTCCAAGAATCCAAAAAGGTTGAAGAGCAGGTCGCAGTCGCCCTGGCGAAACCCGAAACGGAAACAGACAACGAGCCGGGCACTGATGCTGAGCCACGTCGCACTACCGTGCGTCGTCCGAGCCGAGACGCCCAAAGCGGTCGCGTGATCGTCGATGAGATCGGACAAAATCGTCAAACCCGCGGTGACAGCAAGAATGCCGCCAAACGAGTGCGACCTGAAAAGCCGACCGAAATCGTCTCTGAGATTGATTTCGACCTAGTCGGTAAGAAGCCGGTCGACGCAGCTGCCGCTGACGCAACAGAACAGGCGGTTACCAATGCAGTAGCGGGCACGCCAGAAGTATCGGTATCCGCAGAGCCGATTACTGTTGAGACCCGCGCTGAGGTAACGGCCGTCGCAGAGGTTGCTGTAGCCGCTGCCGTTGAGCCCGAAGCAGAGGTTGAAATAGCC
>NZ_CEYAVF010000005.1:141656-145823 GCF_982785585.1 Reinekea sp.
CTGCCGTTGAGCCCGAAGCAGAGGTTGAAGTAACTGCTGCCGTTGAGCCTGAAGTGGAAGCTGAAGCTGAAGTGGCCCCTGCTGCTGAACCTGAGGTTACTGTTGAAGTGGCTGCTGCTGAGCCCGAGGTTGTTGTCGAAGAGGCGGCCGTTGCTGAGCCCGAGGCCGCTGTTGCAGTGTCGACCTCTGCTGAGCTTGAAGCCGTTGCGGCAGAAATTGAGGTGGTCGCAGAGGTTGCTAGCACTCCTGAGGCCATTATCGAAGCCCCAGTTGCGGCGATACCTGCCAGCCCATCGGAAACGGTCGAGCAGGAGACGCCTGCTGCGTCTATCCTGACCGAGTCGCCAACGCCCGAAGTTGCGCATGAGACCATAGCGGCCGAGCCGGTTGCGCAAGCCACTGTTAGTGACGTTGCGCCGGTAACTGCCGATACTGAAGCTGAGACATCGGAAGATGCCGCTGTGCCGGGTGCACGAGCCGCCAATGATCCGCGCGAAGTTCGTCGTCGCAAAGTTGCTGCCGAAAAGACCGATCAAGACTAGGTTGTTCTGTACTAATAGAAAAGGGGCTCAATGAGCCCCTTTTTTTTATCCTTTTTTAAAGCGCTCTTATGACCAAAATCGCGGCTCAACCTCCAGCGCCAAACCGAATAAACCCTCAACCTGCTGCTGCACCCAGCCTGACCAGGCCAAGACGTCGGTCGATGAGGCGCGCCGCGGGTTGATCAGCACCAACGCCTGTTCGCTGTAACACCCTACCCCAGCGGCACTGGATTGGCCGCGTAACGCCGCCCTATCGATCAGCCACCCCGCCGCAATCTTGTAGTCAGCACCGGACTGAAAAGACACCAAGTCGGGGAACTGCTGCTGCAGTCGTTGAAAAACATCAGCACCGACCAGAGGATTCTTGAAAAAGCTGCCGGCATTCGGAATAAGCCTAGGATCGGGCAATTTCGCTTGCCGAATGGCCACTACCCGATCGAATACATCTGCGGCGCACAGGTCTGGTTGTGCCTTGAGGCTTTGCAAGGGTCCATATTCGAGCGTGGGGACAAAATCTTGCTCGACAGTGAGGCGAATCGAGCAGATCAAATAACGATTTTCATCGCTTTTAAAGATGCTGTTGCGATATTCAAAGAGACACTCGGCATTACTGAAGATTCTAAATTCGCTGTTGAATAGATCATAGGCGCGCACGCTTACGAGACGATCGGCAAGCTCTACACCGTAGGCACCAATATTTTGCACTGGTGCTGCGCCCACCGTACCGGGTATCAGCGCCAGATTTTCCAAGCCCGACCAACCCTGAGCAATGGTCCAGGCGACCAGGTCGTGCCAGTTCTCGCCGCCGGCTATATCGATCTCCACCCGATCGATCGTTTGCCCGACAATCTCGCGGCCGAGCAGTGCATTGTGAACCACGCAGGCATCGATACGGTCGGACAGCACCAGGTTACTGCCGCCACCGAGCACCCGCATTGGCAGCTGGTGAGCGTTGCAATAGGTGATAATGGCGGGCAGATCCTGTTCCTGCGTTAATTCGACAAAATGACTGGCAAGCGATGGAATGGCCAGGCTGTTTAAGGCCTGCAAGCTGATGTTCTGTTTAATATCAACCATGATGACGGGCATCCTGTACTCGTTGAGGTGTGGAGTCGATCATGACTTAGTGTTCAAAAAGGCCAGTTTGACCTGTTCCAAATCCTCGGCCGTATCCACACCGATCGGGATCGGCAGCAAGGACTTTTGAGCGACTATGCGATGGCCATGTTCCATAAATCTCAACTGCTCGAGCTTTTCCAAGCGTTCCAGCTGACCTTCGCCATAGGTAACAAATAGGTCCAGCGCCGATTTTCGATAGGCGTACAGGCCGACATGGCGTTTTAAGAAATGCTCCGGCCCAGCCAGGCCGTCTCGATCGAAGGGGATAGCCGATCGGCTAAAGTAGAGCACCGCATCGTTTTCAGCTTGAACCAGCTTGACCATATTGGGGTTGTCACGCCCCAATTCGACGGCAATCAGTTCGTAGAGAGTCGCAACTGAGGCCTCAGGGTATCGCACTAACAGTTGCGCCACCTGGTTGAGATTATCGGCGGGCATTAGCGGTTCATCGCCTTGCAAGTTGATAATCAGGTCGTCGGCGGCCAAACCCAGGATTTGAGCGGCCTCTTGCAATCGGTCGGTTCCGCTAACGTGATCGGCTCGCGTCATAATCGCCTCAAAGCCATGTTCACGGACAATCGCCTGAATGCGCGCATCATCGGTGGCGACCACGATCTGATCGACCGGCGCGGCGCTGGCCGTCTCGCACACCCGAACGATCATCGGCTTGCCCGCAATGTCCAACATGGGCTTGCCCGGCAGGCGAGTAGAACTAAAGCGTGCCGGTATGATGATGACTTTTTGCATGGATTTGCTCCCTGAGGCTGGCTAACACTCGGCGCTCGAATTCGGTATCGAAATCGAAAGCGATAGTGAGTACATAAATGTGGGGGTAACGCGTTAGATCCAATTTAATGGCATCTTTCTCAGTAATGATAATCGGCCATTGATTATTGGCCAGTGCTTCCGGGCTAATCAGCTGGTGATCGGCAAAGGACAGGGTCTCAATCACCTCATAGCCGAGGTCGACCACCGAGCGTTGAAACGAGTTAAAATTACCAATGCCAGAGCAGATCTTAACCGGCCCTTGCACCAAGGCTTTGCCTAGGCTGTTGAGCGGAATGGCCGCCGTTAATCGGGCCAGTTCATAGGGCATGGGCAGCGCCAATGGGTGCTGCTTGACGACAATAAAATCGACACTCTTGAGCCGTCCGGCCGTCTCACGCAGAGGTCCGGCAGGCAAGAGGCAGCCATTGCCCAAGCCGCGCAAGCCATCGAGCATGAGGATCTCTAGATCCCGGTGCATGGCATAATGTTGTAGGCCATCATCACTGATGATCAAATCGACCGAGTGATGGGCCAAGACAAAGTTAACCGCCCGATGCCGTTGCGGATCCACAACCACAGGAATATTCAGCCGTTGCGCCAGCATCTTGGGCTCATCACCACAGTGTTTTGCGCTAATCTGCTCGGTTATCTGAAATGGAAACGCCCTATCCGGTTTGGCGCCATAGCCGCGACTGACCACCGCGATGCGAATGCCATGACGCTGACAAAGTTCTGCCAACCAGATAATCATCGGCGTCTTGCCGGTGCCGCCAACGGTTAGGTTGCCCACGACCAAAACCGGCCGCGTATAGGGCCGAGTTGAGCGGCGCAGGCGCTTACCTTGGCTAATCAGTAAAACCAGAGCGGTCAAGGGCAAGAGCAACAAGGCCTGCCAGCTTAAGGTGGGGTTAAACCAGAACTTCATTGTTATCTGACCTCATTGCGCCATTGAATGGACCGGGCCGGTCAGGCTAGTTGGCTTCGGCCTGGGTCGTAATGCTGACCTTGCTAAATCCCAATTGCGCCACAGCATCGAGCGCCACAATAAAGGATTGGTGCGGTGCCTGGGCATCGGCCGTGATGACAATGGGTTTGGTCTTCGAGGTGTCGGATAGCTCGGCCAAGGCACGCTTTAGGGAGCCGATGTCCTGTTTTAAGAGCACCCTATCGTTCAACGCATAGGTACCACTTCGATCGATTAGGATTTCGATCGGTAGTTCGTCTTCGGCCGCGACTTGGCTTTGACTCTCCGGCAGATCTATCTGCAGTTGAGTCTCCCGGCTGAAGGTGGTCGTCACCATAAAAAATATCAATAGCAAAAACACCACATCGATCAGTGGTGTGACATTTACCGATACCTCTTCTTGACGACCGCGACGGAATCTCATTTTTTGTTACTGGACCCGTCGTTATAGATGGCCTCGACCAGTTTGGCACTGTCCTGTTCCATCAGCACCAGCAGTTCATCGATCTTACGCGCGAGAGCACGATGAAAGATCACTGCGGGAATGGCCACGGATAGGCCCGCTGCCGTGGTAATGAGGGCTTTGGAGATGCCGCCGGCCAATACCGCGGTATTGCCGGTGCCTTGCAACATGATGTCAGAAAACACATCCACCATACCGAGCACGGTACCAAGTAGGCCCAACAACGGCGATATCGCCGCTATCGTGCCCAAGGTATTGAGGAATTTCTCCATTTCATGGGCGACATGGTCACCGGCCTCTTGAATGGCATC
>NZ_CEYAVF010000005.1:145923-148989 GCF_982785585.1 Reinekea sp.
AACCAACCGCCTGACTTAATAATCTCAAACACAGCTATCCTCCTCTGAGGGGTGTTACTTTATCATAGGCACCTTTCAAAATCGTATAAAAATCAATAAATAAGGCGTTTTCGAAAGGCCGAATCCCAACTTCTGTAGCGCATGCCCTGCGCCCCGAAGGTGACTTGGATCGTACCAACCTTGGCGGTACTCAGGAGCCGCCGCTGTGGCTGGTTAAACCAGCTTAGCAGCATAGGCGATGGCCAACGCGGTCTGGCACGATCTGCGCTGCTAAGGATAAATAGCGCCGAGCGATTGGCCGTAAGCCAATCTTGTGCCGAGCTGCTGGCGGAGCCATGATGGCCCAAAACAATCATATCAAAGGGGAACAGCTCGGGGTGTTGCTGCAGTAGAAAATACTCAATCCGCTTGCTGGCATCACCGGTGATGAGAACTCGCCCGAAGCCTGAGTCATAGACCAAAATACAGGAATGATTATTGTCCGTATCCATCAGAACGGATGGGATGGGAATAAAACGCAGAAAGTCGTTCAATTGCCCAGCCCGATGGCAATTGCGCCAAGCCGATCGCGCGGCCGGAACGGTTGTGAGGGTGCGCGGTTGCCCCGCCCAAGTTACCAACTGCGGGTCTCGGGTTAAGATGAAATCCGCACCCGCGGCATGGTCTATGTCTGAATGGCTGACCACCAAGCCGGAAAGTGATCGGACCCTGCGGGCTAAATTGCGTTCGAACAGGCTGGTTACACCGCTCTGCCCGCCCGTATCATAGAGCCAACGATCGTCATTGTGTTCAATTAACACCGCTTGACCGTGACCGACATCGAATACCGTCACCCGCCGGGTCGCCCTAGGCTCCGATGCCAAGTGAAAGGTCATAAAGCCCAGGCC
This sequence comes from Reinekea sp., assembly GCF_982785585.1. NCBI lineage: Bacteria > Pseudomonadati > Pseudomonadota > Gammaproteobacteria > Oceanospirillales > Saccharospirillaceae > Reinekea > Reinekea sp. The sequence continues at coordinate 146,811 of NZ_CEYAVF010000005.1, forward strand.
GAACAGCAATCCGAGCACCAACTTAAAGCGCCGATCCGGCAGCCACGCGAAGAGCATCAGTAAACTGGTTGCGAGCACCACCGTTAGCAGCGGCCACCAGGGTAACAATGTGCCGAAGTCACCGGCCCAAGCCATCACCCGAATGAGCATCTCGACGCCCCATTCAAAGGGCGGCACCAGTTCACTGCGGCCAAGTAGCAAAATGGCGAGGGCTAAGGGCAACAGCAGCAAAGCCAGACACGGAGTGACTAGGAGGTTAACCAGAGCCGCCAGCGGATTGAGGTAAAAGCCGAAGACCAGCGCCCAAGGCAGAATGGACAGGGACATAAACACCTGAAACAGCACCAGCTTCAGTAACCAATGGCGCGTGGCGATGAGTCGCCAACGCCAGAGCAACAGAATGATCAACACCGAGCTGAAGCTCAACCAGGCCCCCAGTCCGAGCCACGCCTCGGGCCTCATGAGCGTGAGGCCGATGGCCGCAACAGTGAGTCCACTGTACCAAGGCACCTGCCAACCGACCTGAACCAGCACAACCGGCAGCAGGGCCATTAACAGCGCCCGGGTAGCCGGTACCGGCCAGCCGAGCAAGGCGACATAGGCCGCGACTATGGTCAATACCACCAGATAGCGATGGGTCTGCGGGATCATTAGACGCCCGGCGCATAGCCAGGCCACGCCGTTCACCAGAGCCAAGACCATCAGGCTAACGAAGCCGATGTGCATGCCACTGACCACCAATAGATGGACCAATTGATTCTGTGCCAGGTCGGTGCGCAATTCAGATGACAGCGCAGCGGACCACCCGAGCGCCAGCGCACGCCACAATTCCAAACTGGCGGCGTCATCGAACAAGCCCTGACGTTGGTGATACAGACTTTGCGCTAGGGTGGGCCGATAGTCTTGCTGGTGCAGCGTCTTCAGGCTGGCCTTGGCATCAATTCGGGTCGCAAAATTGAAACTGTCGGCGTTAAAGGCGCCCGGAATGATATACCCGAACGGCTGGCGCACTTGGAAGTCTCCGCGCAGGCAGTGACCGGCAAGCAAGGTCGATGGCTCCAGTGCGATCGGCAAGGTCAGGCGTACCCGACGTAGGGAAAGTGCCTCGGGCTGTTCGACAACTCGAGCCATGGCGCTGCTGTAATCAAGGTAAGGCTTAGGGGGCTGTTCGAGACAGACGGTCAGAGGCACCCGTTGATGCACCCAAGAACGGGGTAAAACATGCGCACTGGTGCGCTCCAGTTGGCCGAGCACCAAGATGCCGAAGGCCACAGACGCAAAAAAAAGCCCTCTACGCCGACGTATCGGTACTAAACTGCCGACCGCCAGCAAAGCAAGCGCGGGCCAGAACCCCAAGTAATACCAAGTCGAAATGAGGCTTAAGAGTAGCGCGGTGATGAACATCCATGTCCTTGCCGAAGCGCGTTAGGAAATCAGCATTAATTGACCCTTGGTTAAGCGGAACTGGATCGGGACGTTTTTCGCCCATTCCTGATTGTGCGTTACGATCACAAAGCTGGACGCCAGGTGGTGATTTAAGGATTCAATCAGCCTATGGACCTGTTCCGACGTGTCTTCATCGAGATTACCGGTCGGTTCATCCATTAAAACGACATCGGGTTGCTTCACTAAGGCCCGCGCGATCGCGACCCGCTGCCGCTCGCCGCCAGACAATTCGGCGGGTCGATGGCTCATCCGGTCTTGCAAGCCCACCTCGGTCAACAGATGATGCGCATAGGCAATCGCCTCCGACCCAGCACGACCCTTAATACGCCAAGGCATCAGGACATTATCGAGCGCTGAAAACTCCGGTAACAGATGGTGAAACTGGAACACAAAGCCCATATGGGTATTGCGCGCGGCGGCGCGCTGACGATCATTCTGCTGGCCGATCACCTGGCCGGCCATGGTTACCGTGCCCGAGGTTGGATCGTCCAGGCCGGCCAATAGATTCAAGAGCGTGGTTTTACCCGAACCGCTGGTTCCGACAATACTGGCCATTTCGCCTCTGTGGATCTCGAAACTGATCTCCTTGAGCACATCGACCCGATCAGGACCCATCTGAAAGCTGCGGGTCACTGCCTGGCAGCCTAAAACCGAATTAAGATTCATAACGTAAGACCTCCGCCGGGGATATCTTGGACGCCTTCCAAGCCGGATAGATTGTCGACAGAACCGA
>NZ_CEYAVF010000006.1:0-3486 GCF_982785585.1 Reinekea sp.
GAGTCGCCTTCGCGAATTTCTTGCAACTCGATATCCGCAATCTGACCGATCAGGGTGCGTTGGCGAGCCTTGATTTGTGCGCTGACTGGGGTGCCAAAACCGTCGGCCGATTTTTCCAAGATCGATAAGTTAATAAAAGCCCGTTTACCGGAGCGCACGATCTGGTAGCGTGCCGCGATTTTGGGCGGTAATTCGGTGGTGTTTAAAATAATATAATGCAATTCATGGCCCGAAAAATCGACCTTCTGTTCGGCCCAGGCCAGGGTGCCGACCAGGGTCAGCAGGCATGTAATTAGGAGTTGGCGCAACATATTAGACTTCCTGTTTTTCAATATGATAGATGGCGATGGCCCCGAGCATGTTGGGCCAAAGCTTTATTTTCCAGCTTTCAACGTGATCGTGATCAACCACCGTACGTTTTAAAATATTGATGTTCTGTTCCTGACAGAGGATCTCGAAATCCTTGAAGGTGCACAGATGGATGTTGGGCGTATTGTACCAACGCAGGGGCAGGGTTTTCGACATCGGCATCATGCCGCGCAAACCCAGATACAAGCGCGCACTCCAGTGACCAAAGTTGGGAAAGGTGACAATGGCGCGCTGGCCGATCCGTAACATCTCATTGATGATCTTGTCGGGATTGGTGGTCTGCTGCAAGGACTGCGTCATGATGACCGTATCAAAGCTGGCATCATCGAGATAGCGCAGGCCGTCGTTGAGATTTTGATGGATAACATTGACCCCCCGTTCGACGCAGGTGATGATTTTTTGAGTGTCGATCTCCATGCCATATCCGGTCACCGACTTATGCTTGATGAGGTAGGCCAACATTGCCCCATCACCACAACCCATATCGAGAATGCGTTCGCCCGGCTTAATCCATTGGCTGATAAATTGTAGATCAGTGCGCATCGGGTTCTCCCGGGTGGGCGAGGAATTTCTGCAGAATACTAACGTACTCTGGAATGGGAAATAGGAACGCATCGTGCCCTTGCGGTGCGTCGATCTCCAAATAGGAGACGGGTCTTTGTGCCCGCAACAGGGCATTGACTATTTCTTTGCTGCGCACCGGGGCAAAGCGCCAATCGGTCGAAAAGGACACCACCAAGAATTTACACTGGCTCTTGCTCAGGCATTGACTCAGATCGTGATCGAAGTCGGCAGCTGGGTCGTAATAGTCGAGGGCCTTAGTCATCAGCAGATAGGTATTGGCATCGAAGGTGTCGGAAAATTGTTCACCTTGATAGCGCAGATAGCTTTCGACTTCAAATTCTATTTCATAGTTAAAATTCAGTTTGCCGGTGGCCAGGTCTCGCCCAAACTTCTCGCGCATGCTGTCGTCGCTGAGATAGGTAATATGGCCGAGCATCCGTGCCAACGCCAAGCCTTTGCGGGGCAGGGTCTGGTGTTTGAAATAGTAACCGGCGTGGAAGTCTGGATCGCTGGTGATGGCCTGACGGGCCACTTCGTTAAAGGCGATATTCTGTGCCGTTAACTTTGGTGCCGCGGCAATAATAACGCATTTTTTCAGCCGGCTCGGATAGTCGATGGACCAACGCATGGCCTGCATGCCGCCAAGGGATCCGCCGACAACCGCTTGCCAGCAGTCGATGCCCAATTGGTCGGCCAAACGTGCCTGGCTCTTGACCCAATCGCGCACGGCCATAATGGGAAACTCCGGACCAAAGGGTTCACCGGTCGAGGTGTCTATACTGATAGGACCGGTCGAGCCGTGGCAGCCGCCCAAATTGTTGAGTGACACAACAAAGTAATGGTTGGTGTCGATGGCCTTGCCGGGTCCGATACATTCATTCCACCAACCGGGTTTTTTGTCGCTCGCTTGATGGTAGCCGGCCGCATGGTGGTGGCCACTGAGGGCGTGACAAATCAGGATGGCATTGCTGCGCTGGGCATTGAGGGTGCCATAGGTTTCATAAACCAATTGATAGCTGTCTAGGGTGCGACCACTGCGCAACGGCAACGGTTCATTGAAGTAGGCAATTTGGGGTTCGACGTACCCTACGCTGTCGGCTGGTATTTCGCTTGGCATGGTGCATCTCTTAACGGGTGAATAGGTGGGAGTGCTCATGGCGCACTCCAAGGGCCGGCACTAGAGGCCGATAAAGACACCGACTGGATAGCCCAATAGGCCACCGACGTACTGCATCAGAACAACATCTTTGAGAATAATGATCACGAAAAAAGCCAGCATAAAAGACAGGTCGAGCATGCCGATTTTCAGGTTCATGCGCCGGAAAGGTCCGACGAAGGGCTCGATCATCTCCCCGATAAAATCGACAAAGGGGTTACGTTGACCCATCAGAACGAAACTCATCACCCCGACGATGATCATGGAAAATTGAATCACCGTGAGGATCAGGGCCGGGGTGGCGACAAGCCCCCAAAGCAATAGATTGGTTATCAGACCCATTGGGCTTTGGCCCGACAGCAGGATCAGCATCACGCCAAATAAGACCTGACCGATATAGACCAGCAGTAATGTGCTCACGTCCATACCACCCAATCCCGGCACAAAGCGGCGCACCGGCTTTACGAACGGGTCGGTTATCTTGACGATGGTCTGAGCCAGCGGATTGTAAAAATTGGCCCGCGCCAGCTGGGCTAGAAAGCGGGCAATAAGCGACACCAGCACGATCCCGAAGGCGGCCCTCAGCAACATAACTAATATTATCATCTAAACTCCTGTCGATCTGATGGCAGACCGGTGCTAAAACTTTCAATGTGGTGTTCCGGCTCGGGTTGCCGGTTCAGTAGCTACGAGCGATTGTGAATAAAGGCCCGCAGCAGCGCAATGGCTTTTGCCTAATGCTGCGTTTCAGTCGGTTCAGTCGGCGAGCAATTCAGCCAGTTCCTGGGACCGCTCGAAGCATGCGGTCATCGCCTTTGCAACGATCAGGTCGATATCGCTCGCCTCAAAACTCTGGATGGCGCGTTCGGTCGTACCCTTGGGCGAGCAGACCTTCTGGCACATCTGCTCCAGAGGTTCATCGGTTTCCAGGATCATCTTGGCGGCACCGAGCATGGTCTGGCCGATCAAAACGCGCGCCTGGTCTTCGCTGAGGCCCTGCACTTGCGCGGTTCGACTCATGGCTTGGGCGAAGCGGAAAAAATAGGCCGGGGCGCTGCCCGCGGCGGCGGTGACCGAATGAATCAGCGCCTCTGGATCAACCCAGCGATATTGGCCAATACCGGCAAACAGGCCCTGGGCGAATTCCTTGTGCGCCTCGGTCACACGGACATTGGCAAACAGGCCGGTGGCACCCGCCTGGACCAGTGCGGGTGTATTGGGCATGGTGCGAATAATTGCCAGCCCGCCACCAAGCCAATGGTTGATGCTGGCCTCACCGATGGCTGCCGCGACGCTCAGAATCAGCGGTTGACGCTGCTGTACCGATTCGGCCAGGGGCAGCAGCACCGACTTCATCAGTTGCGGTTTTACCGCCAAGACCAAGGCATCGCTCAAGG
>NZ_CEYAVF010000006.1:3586-52061 GCF_982785585.1 Reinekea sp.
TCACCGCTCATGCCGATCGACAACTCGGTGCACTCGGGAAAGTCCTTTATGAGGCTTTGTTGCAGCCTTTTCAATTCTTGGAACTGCGCCGTCAGAGTGGCCAAGGGCAAATCCGCTGCCGGGATCGCCATGAGACCGCGAAATTGCAGCCGGGGCAGCGCCAAGATTTGCGTTGCTAAGACCGCCACCTGATCGGGCTTAACGCCCGACTTTGCCGGATCTTGACTGATGTTCACTTGGATCAGCAGATTGAGTGGCGCTTTCTCTGCCGGGCGCTGGTCATTCAGGCGTTGTGCCAGCTTAAAGCGATCCATGCTGTGCAGCCAATCGAATTGCTCGGCAATGCCGCGGCTCTTATTCGATTGTAACGGCCCGATAAAGTGCCAAATAGCGTCGTCAAACGGAGCCGCCTCGGCTTTATCGACGGCTTCCTGGGCGTAATTTTCGGCAAAGTGCCGCTGTCCCGCCTGGTAGGCCGTGACTAGATCGGCGAGCGGTTTGGTTTTACTGACCGCGAGCAGGGTGACCGACGAACGCGCTCGTTGGGCCTGATCACAGGCCAGTTCAATTCGGTGATTGACGTCGGCTAAACGTGAACTCATCAGCATCTTTGTCATGAAATCGCTCTATTATTGGGTGGCCAATGTCGGCCTTTTTGCGGGCTGTGCTACGCTCACTAGAGTGGTTGAGTGTAGCAAAAACACCGGCTGCAGAATAATACTGTTCACGTTTTCGGAGTTTTGAATGGACATAACCGAATTGCTGGCCTTTAGCGCAAAGCAAAATGCCTCCGATCTGCATCTGTCTGCAGGTCTGCCGCCGATGATCCGGGTCGATGGCGACGTACGTCGAATCAACCTACCGCCCATGGGTCATAAGGAAGTTCATGGCCTAATCTATGACATCATGAACGATCGCCAACGGAAGGATTTCGAAGAGTTTTTCGAAACCGACTTTTCCTTTGAAGTGCCAGGGGTGGCGCGTTTTCGGGTTAATGCCTTCAATCATAATCGGGGTTCCGGTGCCGTCTTTCGGACCATCCCCTCCAAGGTGCTGACCATGGAAGACCTTGGTATGGGTCAGGTGTTTAAAGACATCGCTGATACCGCGCGCGGTATCTGTCTGGTCACCGGCCCAACCGGCTCGGGTAAGTCGACGACCCTGGCTGCGATGGTGAATTACATCAATGAAACCAAGTACGAACATATCCTGACCATCGAAGACCCGATCGAATTTGTCCATGAGTCGAAAAAATGCCTGGTGAACCAGCGCGAAGTCCACCGCGATACGCTGGGCTTCAGTTCGGCCCTGCGCTCAGCCTTGCGTGAAGATCCGGATATCATTCTGGTCGGCGAAATGCGCGATCTGGAAACCATTCGCTTGGCATTGGAAGCCGCCGAGACCGGCCATATGGTGTTTGGCACCCTGCACACCCAATCGGCCGCCAAGACGATTGACCGCATCGTCGACGTATTTCCCGGCGCGGAAAAGTCGATGGTGCGTTCGATGCTGTCAGAATCCCTAATGGCGGTGGTCTCACAAACCCTGCTTAAGAAAACCGGGGGCGGCCGTGTGGCGGCGCACGAAATTCTGATTGGCACGCCGGCCATTCGTAACCTAATCCGCGAAGACAAGGTCGCCCAGATGTACTCTGCGATTCAAACCGGTGCACAACATGGCATGCAAACACTCGATCAGTGCCTGCAGAACCTGGTCCAACGCGGCACCGTGCATCGTGACATAGCGCGCTCGAAAGCCAAGCAACCGGAAAGCTTTTAAGTGGGTCATTAGACCGGTCTTCGGGTGCTGGGTACGGGATCGGTGATCAGTCTTTGGGATACCAACGCCTAACCTGCGAATACGATAGGAAACACCATGGAATTCGACAAGCTGCTTCGCCTGATGGTAGAAAAGGGCGCCTCTGACCTCTTTATAACGGCGGGTGTACCTCCGAGCATGAAGGTGAATGGCCAGGTGATCCCGGTCACCAAGACCCCGCTCAGTCCTGAAAAAACGCGCGAGCTGGTCTTGTCGGTAATGACCGACCGGCAGCGCATTGAATTCAATGACACCCAAGAGTGCAACTTCGCAGTCTCGGCGCGCGGCATTGGTCGGTTCCGATGCAGTGCCTTTCATCAGCGCAACCTCGCCGGTATGGTCTTGCGCCGCATCGAAACTCGTATTCCACGGATCGAAGAATTGGGCCTGCCCGATGTGATTAAAAAGCTGGCCATGACCAAGCGGGGCCTGTTGATCTTTGTCGGCGCAACCGGGACCGGCAAGTCGACTAGCCTGGCGGCGATGATCGGGCATCGAAATCGCAACTCTAAGGGTCACATTATTTCCATCGAGGACCCGATTGAATTTATACATCAGCACGAAGGCAGCATCGTGACTCAGCGGGAAGTGGGCATCGACACCGACAGCTTTGAAGTGGCGCTCAAGAACACCCTGCGCCAGGCGCCCGATGTAATTATGATTGGCGAAGTGCGTACGCGCGAAACCATGGAATATGCGATGACCTTTGCCGAAACCGGGCACCTCTGTTTGGCAACCCTGCACGCTAATAACGCCAACCAGGCGCTCGATCGGATCATGCATTTCTTCCCCCACGAGCGGCAGCGGCAGCTGTGGATGGATCTATCACTCAATCTGAAAGCCATCGTCGCGCAGCAGTTGGTGCCGACACCGGACGGTCTGGGTCGTAAGGCGGTGATCGAGGTGTTGATCAATACCCCTCTGGTATCCGATCACATCCGTAAGGGCGATGTCCATCTGTTAAAAGACCTGATGGCCAAATCTCCCGAGCTAGGCATGCAAACCTTTGATCAGGCACTGTTTAAAGGGTACAGTCGCGGGGAACTGACCTATGAGGATGCCCTGGCCCATGCCGATTCCGAAAACGATCTGCGTCTGATGATCAAATTGGATCAGGAAACCGACCCACATCATTTAAGCGGCCAAGCGGCCAAATTGAGTATTCAGGATTCAGATGACTATTAACAACAGGGCGCTACTGCGTGGCGCACCCCAGTCGCGCGCGCAATGGTCCGCTCACACCTATTATGCGGTGTCGCGACCATGAGCAACACCTATACCCGACTCCAAAGCCCCTGTGTGAAGCTGTGCACGCTGGACGACGCAGACACCTGTCTCGGCTGCGGTCGGTCATTGGCGGACATCAAGAACTGGTCCATTGTCAGTCCGGCAGAGCAACAACAGATCCTAGATCGGGCCGAGCATCGACTGATTACGATTCAACGCTGCTGAGCCGCGCTTGGATCCGCGCCCGCGCCTGGGCGAGTCGAGGTTGGTTGGGGTGGGTCTGCTGGGCCTGCTCAACGATGAGCAGCGCTTTGCGATCCTGGGCAACCGACTCCAGAATGCCCACCTTTTCCAGGATCAGGCTAATCTGATCCTTACGTTGCCGGCTGGCCATGCGCCTACCGACCATGCGCAAATAGTAAATAAACACCACGACCAGCATGACCAGTCCGACGCCACCTAATTCCATCTGAGCTCCCCTTTATATATAACCACTGCCCAGAGTATAAACCATGGCCCTGATGTGATGTATCGGCAAGCTTGCCTTTACGGCAAAATACCCGCTATGGTCTATCGATCAGTACAGGAGTAGGCGAGTATGGAATTTGATTTCATCATTGTTGGCGGCGGTTCAGCCGGAGCGGTGTTGGCCAATCGACTGAGCGAGGATCCGCAGGTGAGTGTTGCCCTGGTGGAATTTGGTGCCACCGACCGTTCTATGGCGATCCATATGCCCTTCGGCATGATTGTTACGGTGCCCACGCCTTATCTCAACTATGCCTACAAGACCATCCCCCAACCCGGCCTCGGCAACCGACGCGGTTACCAGCCACGGGGCAAAACCCTGGGCGGTTCCAGTGCCATTAACGCGATGATTTATGTGCGCGGCCATCAGCAGGATTATGACGATTGGGCCGCGCTGGGTAATGCCGGCTGGTCTTGGTTAGATGTCCTCCCCTACTTTAAAAAATCCGAACACAACGAACGACTCCAGGGCCCACTGCACGGCCAAGGTGGGCCCCTGAATGTCGCCGACCTGACCAGCCCAGCGGGTGCCCGAACGGCCTTTGTAGCGGCCGGCCGTGCTGCCGGTTTTAAGGAAAACAGCGACTTTAATGGTAGCGATCAGGAAGGCGTCGGTAGCTATCAGGTGACCCAACAGAACGGTCGGCGCTGCAGCAGTGCCACGGCCTATTTACACCCGGCGTTGGCACGACCCAATCTAACGGTGTTGACCCAAGCACGCGTCTTGCGCTTGTTGACCGTGGCGAAACAGTGCCGAGGGGTAGAGCTGTTAATCGGCGGGCAGCGCCAGAGCCTGAACTGCCGGCGCGAGGTTATTCTCAGCGCCGGTACCTTTAATAGCCCGCAGCTGTTGCTCTTATCGGGTATCGGGCCGGCCGAGCACTTGGCCAGTCACGGCATTGCTGTGGTGCATGAGCTGCCCGGCGTAGGGCAGAATTTGGTCGATCATCCGGACTTTGTAACCAGCTATCGTGCGCTACTGCGCGACGTATTGGGCGCGTCGCCGATCGGTATCTGGCACCTGTTGCGTGATGTCTGGCGTTTTAGCCGGGGCAACCCGAACAGCCTGATGAGCACCAATGGCGCCGAAGCCGGTGGCTTTTTAAAGACCGATCCGAGTCTCGATCGACCCGATATTCAACTTCATTTTGTCGTCGGGATACTGCAAAACCACGCTCGTAGCCTGTCGCCTTACCATGGGGTCAGCTGTCACGCCTGTGTGCTGCGCCCGACCAGTCGCGGCTGGGTGCAGCTGGCCTCGGCCAATCCGCTGGACGCGCCCTTGATTCATCCCAACTTTCTTGCCACCGAGGCTGACGTTGCCGCGTTGCTGCGCGGCGTACGCTTAATGCAGCGGATCATGGCGGCGGCGCCGCTGGGGCAATATGCGGCCACGGAAATGCAGCCAACCCACGCCCTGACCGATGCGCAACTGATCGCCGAGATCCGCCGCCGAGCCGATACGGTCTATCATCCGGTGGGCACTTGCCGCATGGGCCAGGACCGTTTGGCGGTGGTCGATGCACAACTGCGCGTTCAGGGTATGACCGGATTGCGCGTGGTCGACGCCTCGGTGATGCCAACCCTAATCGGTGGCAATACCAGCGCACCGACCATTATGATCGCTGAAAAGGCGGCCGATCTGATCAAGGCGAGCTATGCGAACTAGTCATTAGTCGACTTAGTCAGAGCAAACGGCCGCTTTTGCACATCGTCGTGCCGAGCTAAAGGCAGAATTGCGTATCCCAGGTTTGATTCTGGAACTGCATCATCAGGCTATTCCCCACTTGCAACCTGACCTCGGCGCGCACCCGAAAGCCGGAGGTGTCTAGCTGAAACTGCACCGAATCGCTCGCAGCGAGTTTGTCGATTTTAAAGGGCGGGGTCCAGATGGGTTGATAGCGCTCCTCCAAGGTCAGGGTGATCGGAATGATGCCATTTAGATCCGCCTCCGCCGCATTGTTCACCCGTTTCATGATATCCCCTAGCTTCACCGTCAAGGTCGTCGCTCGATCGGTGATTTTTTGCGCGCTGCGGTAATCGGTGTTGCCACAGCGTCCGGAGGCTATTAAATAGCGCTCGTCACCGGCTGACTCGGTTAGATTTAAGGTGATGACATCATCCTTAAAAAAAGTCTGACCGTCGAAACTATTATCCTCGGATATGCGCACGGCGGCGATAAGGGGCAAGCTTTGGCGGCCTACCGTATCAACCTGCAGATCGGTGATCAGGCCTGAGTCTCTGGACCGCAAACCATAGCGGCCTCTTTGATTGCTGGCGATCAGCGCCTCGGTCGACCCATCGGCATAGGCCACGGAGATTTGGGCACCGTTCATCCGCACCGGTTGGGCCCAAAGCCCTCGAGTTAAAAAGACATCCAGTTCGCTCAGTGACGCGCCCTGATTCAATCGAACTTTGATATCGAGCTGATCCGGGTCGACATCCTGAATATTAATTGCAGCACAGCCGCTCAGGCCAGCAAGGCCAAGAAGGGCGAAAAAAGCGAGCCGAGCCAAGTTGCCGCACTGTGCCAACGATGAGTCTGTCATGAAATCGATCCTGTTCCGGGGTAGCTTGACCCATTAAGGCCGGCCAGTGGGCCAACCGATTACTGGGACTGCAGGCCCTAGGGCAAAAGTCCGTTGCCGCCGAGTCAGGGCGACGCGCGGTGTAGGCGCGAAATATCTATCCTATTCTAGAGTATTATTGGCCGATCAACAGTGTCTTTAGCAGACCGGGCCGCTGACATGCTAATTAGATAATCAATTTGCTTAATTGTATTTCACCAACAGTCGTTTAGCATTGTTCGAAAATAATTTAGCCATTACGAGGTAGAGCTGGTGCAGCAACTAATCATCAATGGCGACCTGGGTGGACCCACCTTCATTTTTGCCCATGGCGCCGGGGCGGGTATGGATTCTGAGTTTATGAATCGGGTCGCGACCGGTCTGGCCGAGCGCGGCATTCGCGTCGTGCGGTTTGAATTTCCCTATATGCAGAAAAAGCGCGACACCGGCAAGCGGCGACCACCCGATCGACAACCCAAGCTGCTCGACCACTTCAAACAGGTCATTGAGCAGGTCAACCTGTCTCGGGTTATCATTGGCGGTAAGTCGATGGGTGGACGGATGGCCACGGTACTGGCTGCAGAGCAGTCCTATGCCGGGGTGGTGGTGCTCGGGTATCCATTTCATGCTTTGGGCAAGCCGGAAAAGGTCCGGGTGGATCACTTTCAGACCGTTGAATCTCCGGTATTGATTTGCCAAGGCGAGCGCGATTCGATGGGCAATCGCGCCGATGTCGCGCAATATCGTTTGCCGAGCAATGTGCACATCGATTGGTTTACCGATGGTGACCATGATCTCAAGCCACGTAAAGCCAGTGGCTGCACGCACACGGCGCATTTGGACAACGCCATCGAACGAACCAGTCGATTCATTCATCAGATGGCAGCACGCTAACAGAGAGCTAATTGGGGTGGGCTCTAATGGGGCCTTATCCTATACTGATCGTCAAATCTAACTTTTACCAAAGGTGACTGCGTGCTCCGTTATAAAATAATACCGGTAACAGCCTTTCAACAAAATTGCTCGCTTGTGTGGTGTGACCAGAGCCGGGAAGCGGTGCTCATTGACGCCGGTGGTGATGTTAGCGTGCTGCGGCACCAAGTCGAGGCGTTAGGGTTAACGCTGACCGCAATCTGGTTAACCCATGGCCATCTGGATCACGCCGGTGGCGCGCAGGACCTGCGCGAGCAGCTCGGTTTGCCAGTCATTGGACCGGCCCAGGCCGATGATTTTTGGCTTGCGGGCATAGAAGCACAGAGCCGCAGCTACGGCCTGACCGGTCTGCGCAATGTGTTACCCGACAGCTGGTTGAACGATGGCGATACAGTTCAGGTCGGAGCGGAGAGCCTAGCGGTCATTTCGGCGCCAGGGCATACGCCGGGCCACGTCATCTTTTATCATGCCAAGCAGCAGCTGGCTTGGGTGGGCGATGTTATCTTTGCCGGATCAATTGGCCGGACCGACTTCCCCAAGGGCGATCACGCGACCCTTATTGCCTCCATTACCGAAAAGCTTTGGCCGCTGGGCGATGATGTGAACTTTATTCCCGGCCACGGTCCTGAGTCGACCTTCGGAGTTGAGCGCAAGACCAACCCCTTTGTCGCCGATTATAAGTTTGGCTAAGGTTTTTCGCTCAAGCCGCTGGCATCATGATCCCTCCCGAGCCCTCTCGGGCGGCTATAGCAATGGGCTGGCCAGTTGCGCCAAGCTCTCCGCTACACGCTGGTACACGGGCCGCTGATGCCAGTCGCTGAGCAGCAGTTGTTCGGAGCGGCGACAGTAACCGTCGGTAATGGCGCGCACCTGTTCGCAGAAGGCGACATCGTCGACCACCAGAGTGGCTTCAAAGTTGAGCCAGATAGAGCGCATGTCGAGATTAACCGAGCCGATCAAGACCAGGTGATCGTCCACGATCACCGTTTTGGTGTGCAGCAGGCCATCGGTAAAGCGTCGGATCACGACCCCCGCCAACAATAGTTCCTGATAAAAAGATCGCCCGGCATATTGGGCCAACTTACTGTTGTTTTTACGGGGTACGATGACGGTCACATCGAGCCCGCGCTTGCCCGCCGATTTAAGGGCCTGCAGCAACGACTCATCAGGTACAAAGTAGGGTGTGGTGAGCACGATTCGTTGGCGGGCATTGTGGATCGCAGTGAGCAATACCTGGAGCAGTATTTCCTCATCCAGGGCGGGGCCGCTCGGCAATAATTGCATCAGGTTCGCGTGGCGCTCAGCAAAAGTGGGGTTGGCTAAGCTATCCGCTAGGCGCACACCGGTTTCCATTTCCCAGTCAAAAACCAGCGTGCCTTGCACGAGCTTGGCGATATCGCCTTGAATTTTAACCATGATATCAACCCACGAACCGACTCCCATATGCGCATTAAAGAACGCGGGGTCGGCCAGGTTCATCGATCCGGTATAGGCAATGCGATTATCGATGGCGATCAATTTCCGATGCTGACGCAGGTCCTGACGACGCAGGCTCATACGCAAGACATTGGCGTAGAGCACTTCCAGTACCTGTACCCCCGCTCGGATCAAACGCTGGCAGCGCTGGCTGCGCAAAAACCGGTGCGAGCCAACGCTATCGAGCATCAGATGGACCTGGACGCCGCGTTGTGACGCGGCAGCCAAGGCGGCCAGGATATTCACCACCTGGCCCTGGTCGTCAAGAATATAGAACTCGAGGAATATGACGGTCTGGGCTTGGTCAATGTCGACTTTCAGGCTCTCAAACAATCCGTCGGCGGCATCGAATAGGGCCCATTGGCTGCAGGACAGGGCGGGCATGCCAATACTGCTGCGAGTCAGTTCCATCACCGGGCCGAGGGACTGCTGGGGCGGGAGCAGGGCGCGTTGTGTCGATAGGATGCGTTGTAACCAAAGCGAATAGAATTGGTACTGTCGCTTGGCCCGCTCGGCGCGCATGCGGCCGAGGTAATGTTCACCTAGGAGCAAATAGCAGAAGATGCCAAGTATCGGCAGAGTATAGACCAACAAGAGCCAAGCTAAAGTGCTGCCGAGGGGTCGGCGTTTTAGAAGAATACGCAGACTCAGTGCCACCAGTGCGGTGACGTATACGAGCAAGCCGAGTGACCCCAGCCAATCCCATCTCATCGTGACCCATATCCCTAGGGACGTAACCGTTAGTTTAGCGTGCAAGTCAGGGCGTAAAAGACATTTGTCTGATCACAGCTGCGCCGCAGTAGTACCCAACCATAAGAGCCTGGGCCAATCCGTCACAGGCGAACCCAGGCAGGCTTTAATGATAGCAATAGACCCAGCCGCATGCCTGATTTTATCGGATTAGAGGCGTCAAAGGAGGGCATATTTTTTAAGGAATTAGCCTCAAATTGCCCTGAAATCGGCTGTAAGTGATTGTTTTGCAGGGTCTTTATTTAACTTCACGGGTGCATTGACTCTGCTGCTCAGTATACATACAATACGCGTCCCTCAAATTTGGGGGTATTAACGCTGTTTAACAATCTTGGAGCTTTGGTCACATGCAGAACCAAAAGATCAGAATTCGCTTGAAAGCTTTCGATCATCGTTTGATTGATGCGTCGACTCAAGAAATTGTCGACACGGCGAAGCGTACAGGCGCGCAGGTGCGTGGACCTATTCCACTCCCTACACGTAAAGAGCGCTTCACTGTGCTGGTCTCTCCACACGTGAACAAGGATGCGCGTGATCAGTACGAAATTCGTACTCACAAGCGCATGCTCGATATTGTCGAACCAACCGAGAAAACAGTGGATGCACTGCGGAAGTTGGATTTGGCAGCTGGTGTGGATATTCAAATTAGTCTCGGCTGATTTCAAGTAAAAAGTAGATATCTCTACTGTAACGGCTCTTTACTGTCGAAAGGCGGTCCGGAGCGGCCATAGCGGGTTTTAGCCCCGTACATAGAGGAAATAAAGATGTCAATTGGTTTGATTGGCCGAAAAGCGGGTATGACTCGTGTCTTCACTGAAGAAGGCAGTTCCATACCAGTCACGGTCGTAGAAGTTAAGCCTAATCGTATTTCACAGATTAAATCTGTCGAAGTCGATGGCTATGTCGCTCTCCAGCTCACCGCTGGCACGAAGCGTACAAATCAGATTAGCAAAGCAGAGGCAGGTCATTTTGCGAAGTCTAATGTTGAGATGGGTGTACTGACACGCGAATTCACAGTTGCAGATGCTTCCGAATACGAAGCGGGTAAAGAGCTAACTGTTGAATTGTTTACCGCGGGTCAAAAAGTTGATGTGACCGGAACCTCCAAGGGTAAAGGCTTCGCTGGTGCGATTAAGCGCCACAACTTTAGTATGCAAGACGCCACTCACGGTAACTCCCTTTCTCACCGCGCGCCCGGTTCTATCGGTCAGTGCCAGACGCCTGGTCGGGTCTGGAAAGGTAAGAAAATGGCAGGTCACATGGGTGCTGAGCGTTCAACAACTCAATCTTTAGAAGTCGTCCGTGTCGATGTCGAGCGCAATTTGCTGCTCATCAAGGGTGCTGTTCCAGGTGCAACTGGTTCACACGTTTTCGTTCAACCTGCGGTTAAGAGCTGAGAGAGGTAGCAATGGATATTCAAGTTGCTGGCAATGCTAGCGCCAAGGTTGAGTTAAACGAAGCAACCTTCGGTAACGAATTTAATGAAGCATTAGTACATCAGGTCGTCACAGCGTTTTTAGCCGGTGCCCGTCAAGGCACAGTCGGTACTAAAACTCGCTCTGAAGTTGCTGGTGGCGGTGCTAAGCCCTGGCGTCAGAAGGGTACAGGCCGCGCGCGCGCCGGTACTATTCGTTCGCCTATATGGGTTGGTGGCGGTCATACGTTCGCCAGAAAATCACAAGACTGGTCGCAGAAAGTTAACCGCAAAATGTATCGCGGTGCTATGAAGTCGATCTTGTCTGAGTTGGTTCGTCAAGAGCGTTTAATTGTAGTGGCCGATATGAATTTCGATCAGCCTAAAACAAAAGCGTTTTTGGCAAAAATGAAAGAACTCGATGTCACAAGTGCATTGATTATTGCTGACGAAGTTGATCAGAATCTATATCTGTCTTCACGTAACGTTCCACACGTTGAAGTAAGCGATGTCGCCGGGCTTAACCCAGTGAATCTCGTAGCTTATGATAAGGTTGTGATCACTGTTGCGGCGATTGAGAAGCTTCAGGAGGTGTTCGCATGAACCAGGAACGTGTCTATCAAGTCGTTTTCGGTCCTCACATCTCGGAAAAGGCAACAATCGTAGCGGAAGGTAATAGTCAGTACGTATTTCGTGTGGCTAACGATGCTTCTAAACTTGAAATTAAAAAAGCTGTAGAGCAGCTTTTTGAAGTGAAAGTTGATTGTGTCCGTACTCTTATACAAAAGGGTAAAACCAAGCGCACACAACGAGGTGTCGGCAAGCGTAATGACATCAAGAAAGCTTACGTTCGTCTAGCTGCAGGTCAGGAAATTGATTTCCTGGCAGCAGAATAAGGTAGGGGTCTCGAGCAATGGCAATAGTCAAAGCAAAACCGACGTCCCCCGGACGTCGTCACCTCACTAAGGTTGTTGGAGCTGAGTTGCACAAAGGTGCGCCTCACGCAGCCCTTCTTGAGAAGAAGTCCAAATCCGGTGGTCGTAATAACAACGGTCGCATTACGACTCGTCACATTGGTGGCGGTCATAAGCAGCACTATCGTTTAGTTGATTTCAAACGCAACAAAGATGGCATTGTCGCAAATGTTGAACGTCTGGAATACGATCCAAACCGTACCGCACACATCGCATTGGTTTGCTATTTAGATGGTGAGCGTCGCTATATCTTGGCACCAACTGGCTTAAAAGCTGGTGACAAGATAGTTTCTGGTGAACACGCTCCGATCAAAATTGGTAACTCCATGCCGTTGCGCAGTATTCCGGTCGGTTCGGTCATCCATAACGTTGAGATGAAGCCAGGTAAAGGCGGGCAGATGGCTCGTTCAGCCGGTACATCGATTCAGTTGGTTGCCCGTGAAGGTACCTACGCTACCTTACGTCTTCGCTCTGGCGAAATGCGTAAAGTGCTTGCTGACTGCCGCGCTACGTTAGGCGAAGTGAGCAACTCAGAACACAGCTTACGCCAACTCGGCAAAGCAGGTGCTTCTCGCTGGCGCGGTATACGTCCAACGGTCCGTGGTGTTGCCATGAACCCGGTGGATCACCCGCACGGTGGTGGTGAAGGTCGTACTTCTGGTGGCCGACACCCAGTTACTCCTTGGGGCGTTCCGACCAAGGGTTACAAAACACGCTCGAACAAGCGTACAGACAAGTATATTGTCCGTCGTCGTTCTAAGTAATTATTTAAGAGGAAAAGGCTGTGCCACGTTCACTTAAGAAAGGTCCATTTGTCGACCTGCACTTGATGAAAAAGGTAGAGGCTGCACTGGAAGCGGGCGAAAAACGACCAATTAAGACTTGGTCGCGTCGCTCCACAATCTTCCCAGATTTTGTTGGGTTGACCTTTGCAGTCCATAATGGCCGTCAACATGTACCGGTGTTTGTTACCGAAGATATGGTCGGTCACAAATTGGGCGAGTTTGCATTAACTCGCACTTTCAAAGGTCATGCTGCGGACAAAAAGGCTAAGCGCTAAGGGGCGGATATGATGGAAACACAAGCTGTATTACGCGGTGCACGTCTGTCTGCTCAGAAAGGCCGTCTAATCGCGGGCTTGATTCGCGGTAAGTCGGTTGCTGAAGCTTTGGACATATTAACGTTCTGCCCTAAAAAAGGCGCAGAGCTAGTTAAGAAGGTTTTAGAGTCTGCAATTGCAAACGCTGAGCATAACAATGGTGCGGACGTAGATGAACTCGCAGTTACAACGGTCTTCATTGATGAAGGCGTGACGATGAAGCGAATTAGCCCACGTGCGAAGGGCCGAGCGGATCGTATCTTAAAACGTACGAGCCATATTACGGTCAAAGTTGCCGAGCTGAATTAAGAGGAGACATTCTAATGGGTCAAAAGGTTCATCCGACTGGTATCCGTCTCGGCATCACCAAAGACCATAATTCGGTCTGGTATGCAGGTTCAGATACCTATTCTGAGAAGCTGCTGAACGACATTAAAGTTCGTCGCTACTTAGAAAAGAAATTAGAGAAGGCTTCTGTTAGCAAGATCGTTATTGAACGACCTGCGCAGAACGCGAAAATCTTCATTCATACCGCTCGACCAGGTATTGTCATCGGTAAGAAAGGTGAAGATGTTGAAGTGCTGCGTCAAGAATTGACCAAAATGATGGGCATTCCTGTACACATCAACATCGAAGAGATTCGCAAGCCCGACTTAGACGGTAAATTGGTTGCTCAGTCAATCGCTAGCCAATTGGAACGACGCGTTATGTTTCGTCGTGCCATGAAGCGTGCGATGCAGAATGCAATGCGTTCGGGTGCTCAAGGTATCCGTGTTCAGGTAAGTGGTCGCTTAGGCGGCGCTGAAATCGCTCGTAATGAGTGGTACCTGGAAGGTCGCGTGCCATTGCACACTCTGCGTGCCGATATCGATTACTCGACTGCCGAAGCGCACACTACTTATGGTGTGATTGGCGTAAAAGTTTGGATTTTCAAAGGTGAAATTTTGGGTGGCATAGAAACTGTTCGTGCTCAAGCCAAAAGTCAGCCTAAGAAAGCCGTTAAGCGATAAGGGGTACGTAGATGTTACAACCAAAACGTACAAAGTTTCGTAAGATGATGAAAGGCCGCAACCGCGGTCTGGCAGAACGTGGAAGTAAGGTAAGCTTCGGTGAGTACGCACTGAAGTCGGTCGGTCGTGGTCGACTTACTGCACGTCAAATCGAAGCGGGACGTCGAGCTATGACACGTCACGTTAAGCGGGGCGGTAAAATCTGGATTCGCGTATTCCCAGATAAGCCAATTACCAAGAAGCCTCTCGAGGTTCGTCAAGGTAAGGGTAAGGGTAACGTTGAGTACTGGGTTTGCCAGATTCAGCCCGGTAAAGTTCTTTTTGAAATGGCTGGTGTAACTGAAGAAATCGCACGCGAAGCGTTCCGCTTAGCAGCTGCGAAGATCCCAGTCCCAACTATTTTTGTTAAGCGACAGGTGATGTGATGAACGCTAAAGATCTTCGTGAAAAGTCAGTAGAAGAGCTTAAAGGCACTCTGTTGGACTTGCTGCGCGGTCAATTTAAATATCGCATGCAACGGGCGACGGGCCAATTGACCCAGAACCATTTGCTTAAGCAGGTCCGTAGGGACATTGCTCGCGTTAAAACTGTACTGAACGAGAAAGCAGGTGCCTGATATGTCTGAAACTACAGCTCGTACCGTAACTGGTCAAGTGGTCAGCTCTAAAGCTGACAAGACTGTCACTATATTGCTTGAACGCAAAGTGAAGCACCCGATTTACGGGAAATTCGTTAAGCGTTCAACCAAGCTACATGCTCATGATGAAAAGAATGAGTGTAGCCTGGGCGATACAGTAACAGTCGAAGAGTGCCGTCCTATGTCCAAGACTAAGACTTGGCGGTTGGTTCGTATTGATGAACGCGCAGTTCGCGTTTAATTCGGGAGTTTGAGAGATGATCCAAACAGAATCCGTATTGGACGTAGCTGACAACAGCGGTGCCAAACGTGTCCAATGCATTAAAGTTTTAGGTGGTTCACACCGTCGTTACGCCAACGTTGGCGACTTGATCAAGGTTTCTGTAAAAGAAGCCGTTCCTCGCGGAAAAGTGAAGAAAGGTCAAGTAATGAACGCGGTCGTAGTGCGCACTAAGAAAGGTGTTCGTCGTCCGGATGGCTCAATTATCCGTTTCGATGTGAACTCAGCGGTATTGTTAAACGCCAACCTGGCGCCGGTAGGTACTCGTATCTTCGGTCCAGTGACGCGTGAACTCCGTACTGAAAAATTCATGAAAATCATTTCCCTGGCACCGGAAGTACTATAAACCCCTTAGGGGGTTTTTTTACGAGACGGAAGCAGGAAGTAGAGACTATAAATGCGTAAATTGATTAAAGGCGACGAAGTCATCGTTATCGCCGGTAAAGACAAAGGCAAACGCGGCAAGATCTCTAAAGTGATCTTGGGTGACAAGAACGGCACTAAGTTTCTTATCACAGGTATTAACCTGAATAAGAAGCACGTCAAACCGAATCCCCAGGCAGGTGTTCAGGGTGGAATCGTTGAGCGTGAAGCGCCGATCCAAGCATCAAATGTTGCGATCTTCAACCCAGAAACCAGCAAGGGCGACCGAGTTGGTTTTGACGTTAAAGAAGATGGTAGCAAGGTCCGCGTTTTTAAATCCACGCACAAGGTTATTGGTGAATAAGGGGTACGACTATGTCTAGACTTAAAGCTCTATACAAAAGTGACGTTGTAGCCGCACTGCAAGCAGAGTTCGGATACGAGAACGTTATGCAAGTTCCTCGCGTCACCAAAGTAACCTTGAACATGGGTGTCGGTGAAGCGATTGGCGACAAAAAACAGATGGATAACGCTGTTCGAGATTTAGAAGCTATATCTGGTCAAAAGATAGTAGTGACTAACGCTCGTAAATCTGTTGCCGGATTCAAAATTCGTGAAGGTTGGCCAATCGGCGCCAAGGTTACCCTGCGCAAAGCGCGTATGTGGGAATTCCTGGACCGCCTGGTTGACATCTCTTTGCCGCGTGTACGTGACTTCCGGGGTATTAACCCCAAGTCATTTGATGGTCGTGGCAACTACAGCATGGGTGTTAAAGAGCAGATTATCTTTCCTGAGATTGAGTACGACAAGGTAGATAAATTGCGTGGTTTGGATATCACTATCACAACCAGTGCTCGCACCAATGATGAAGGCCTCGCTCTATTGAAAGCGCTGTCCTTTCCATTTAAAAGTTAAGGGGTAGGTACATGGCTAAAGAGAGTATGAAAGCTCGCGAAGCAAGGCGTGAAAAGACAGTTGCCAAATACGCGGTTAAACGCGCAGCACTGAAAGCAACTATCAAAGACCCAAGTACTTCCCCGGAAGATACCTGGACTGCACAAATTGCACTGCAAAAGCTTCCAAAAGACGCAAGTCCTGTTAGAATGCAGCGCCGTTGTCAGATGACGGGTCGACCACACGGCGTTTATCGCAAGTTTGGTCTTTCTCGAAACATGCTTCGTGAACAAGCCATGTTAGGCAATGTTCCGGGGCTTAAAAAAGCAAGTTGGTAAGCAAAACGGCCTGGGCTGGGGGTTTTATACTCCCAGCTACCGCGTTTTAGCTGAACTTAGAGGTTATATTCAAATGAGTATGCAAGATACGCTTGCGGATATGTTAACTCGTATTCGTAACGCCCAGCGTTCCGGCCATGCTGCTGTCGTAATGCCATCTTCTAAACAGAAGGTTGCAGTCGCGGAAGTATTGAAGCAAGAGGGTTTTATCGGTGTCTTCTCTGTAGAAGGTGAAGCCAAGCTGATACTGACCATCGAACTGAAATATTTCGAAGGCAGACCAGTCATAGAGTCAATCAAACGTGTTTCCCGTCCTGGCCTACGTCAATACTGTGGTTCACAGGATCTGCCTAATGTATCAGGCGGATTGGGTATCGCTATTATTTCCACTTCTAAGGGTGTCATGACTGACCGAGCAGCTCGTTCTGCTGGTGTCGGTGGCGAAATCCTTTGTGAAGTCTTCTAAGGAGTATATTAGCGATGTCTCGAATAGCAAAATCTCCTGTGACAATACCGTCCGGTGTTGAAGTTACGCTGACAAGTAATTCTATTACTGTCAAAAGCGGTGCGGGAACCTTAGTTCAGGCTCTGCACGCCTCCGTTGAAGTGAATCAAGAAGGCGAAGAACTGACCTTCTTACCACGTGACGGCGGCAAGATTGCTCACGCAATGTCAGGCACCATGCGTGCTCTGATCAATAACATGATGGTGGGTGTAACAACCGGCTTTGTGAAAAAACTTACGTTGATTGGTGTCGGTTACCGAGCTAAAGCCGGTGACAAGTCAGTTAACTTGACCTTAGGTTTTTCACATCCTGTCGACTACGTCCTACCTGTAGGTGTATCTGCCGAAACGCCGACCAACACGGAAATCGTGTTGAAAAGTGCCGACAAGCAGTTACTCGGACAAGCCGCCGCAGAAATCCGTGCGTTCCGTCCGCCAGAGCCTTATAAAGGCAAGGGTGTCCGCTACTCTGACGAATCCGTTCGTCGTAAAGAAGCTAAGAAAAAGTAAGGGCATAGGTTATGAGCGAAAAGAAAGTTTCCCGTTTACGCCGTGCTCGTCGAAGCCGCGTAAAAATTTCCGATCTGCGTGTGCATCGTTTGTGTGTCAGCCGCACAAACTTGCACATATACGCGCAGATTATTGCACCGAGTGGTAGTGAAGTTCTGGCCAATGCATCAACATTGGACGTGACTCTGCGCACCGGCGCAACAAGTAATGTCGAAGCCGCAGCCAAAGTTGGCGCTTTAATAGCAGAACGTGCTAAAGCAGCGGGTATCGAACAGGTAGCTTTTGATCGGTCAGGGTTTAAATACCATGGTCGAATTAAAGCATTAGCAGACGCGGCCCGTGAAGGCGGCCTGAAATTCTAAGGTGTGAATGATGGCGAATAATGATCAATCCCAAGCTGCCGGCGATCTGCTAGAAAAATTAGTTCAGGTCAACCGTGTCGCAAAAGTGGTTAAAGGTGGCCGTATCTTCGGTTTCACAGCTTTAACCGTCGTGGGTGATGGTAATGGTAAGGTCGGCTTTGGTCGCGGTAAGGCTAAAGAAGTTCCAGTTGCAATTCAGAAGGCCATGGACGCTGCTCGCAGAAACATGGTTGAAGTGAATATAGTCGACGGCACATTACAATATCCCGTAACAGCACGTCATGGCGGATCCAAGATCTTCATGAAACCTGCTACCGATGGTACTGGCGTAATCGCCGGCGGCGCAATGCGTGCCGTACTTGAAGTTGCTGGTGTTCATAATATCCTGGCGAAGTGTTATGGCTCGACCAACCCGGCTAACGTTGTTCGCGCAACTGTTAAGGGTCTGTCGATGATGCGTTCACCCGAAGACATCGCTGCTAAACGCGGTCTGTCTGTTGAAAAGTTACGAGGGTAAACCATGGCTAGCAAGACATTGAAAGTGCAATTAGTCCGTAGTCCCATTGGCGCCCAGCCTAAGCACCGGTTATCGGTAAAAGGCTTAGGTCTGAGCAAAATAAATCAAGTTCGTGAGCTGGAAGATACACCTTCAGTCCGCGGCATGATCAACAAAGTGCACTATCTTGTGCGCGTAGTTGAGGGGTAATAGGATGTTTTTAAATACATTAAGCCCGGCCGATGGTGCTAAAAAAGCTCCAAAACGTGTTGGCCGTGGTATCGGTTCTGGTCTGGGTAAGACCGCCGGTCGCGGACACAAAGGTTTGAAGTCTCGTTCAGGTGGTTCGGTTAAACCCGGCTTTGAAGGCGGTCAAATGCCATTGCAGCGTCGTCTGCCAAAGTTTGGTTTTAACTCGCGCAAAGCAGCTTATGTTGCTGAGATTCGGTTACACGAATTGACCATGGTTGAAGGCGATGTTGTGGACCTGAACGCGTTGAAAGATGCCGATTTAATTGGGCACAAGATTCTCCGCGCTCGCGTTATCCTTTCTGGTGAAATCAAGTCCGCTGTTACAGTGAAAGGCTTGAAAGTCACCAAGGGTGCAAAAGCAGCAATCGAAGCAGCAGGCGGCAAGGTAGAGGAATAGCACCTTATGACCAAACAAGGACTACCGTCAGGAACTAGTGGTGGTGGGTTGGGCGAGCTTTGGGCTCGCCTTCGTTTCGTTCTGCTGGCTTTGCTGGTATATCGAATCGGTGCCCACATCCCCGTACCTGGGATAAACCCGGAGCAGTTAGCGGCATTATTCGAGCGTAACCAAGATACCATTTTGAGCATGATCAATATGTTTTCTGGTGGCTCGCTTGAGCGTATGAGTATCTTCGCATTAGGCATTATGCCCTATATTAGCGCGTCGATTATCATGCAGCTGCTAACTGTCGTAAGCCCACAGCTTGAGCAGTTGAAGAAAGAGGGTGAATCAGGACGTCGTAAGATGTCTCAGTACACTCGTTACTTTACTCTGGTGCTGGCATTGGTTCAGTCCTTTGCTATATCAGCGGGACTAGCGAGCCAAGGGATCGCGTTTGCTGCGAGCCTAAGCTTCTACTTCGTTGCGGTCATTACCTTTACGACCGGAACGATGTTCTTAATGTGGCTGGGTGAGCAGATTACTGAACGTGGTATCGGAAATGGTATTTCCTTGTTGATCTTCGCCGGTATTGTTGCGGGTTTACCCGGAGCGATTGGGCAAAGTTTTGAGTCAGCCCGTTTGGGCGACCTGAGCATCATAGCCCTGTTGGTTGTTGGTCTGTTTGCGATAGCCGTTGTTGCCTTTATCGTGTTTATCGAGCGTGGGCAACGTCGGATTACTATCAATTACGCCAAGCGTCAGCAAGGTCGTAAAGTGTTTCAGGCACAAAGCAGTCATTTGCCTCTTAAGGTTAATATGGCTGGTGTGATCCCACCAATTTTTGCATCCAGTATCTTGCTGTTTCCAGCATCACTGGGTAATTGGTTTGGTCAGAACGAAGGTATGGGGTGGTTGCAGGACGTGGCAATATTGCTCGGTCCGAATCAACCGCTCTATTTGGTGTTGTTCGCTTTAGCAGTCGTATTCTTCTGCTATTTCTATACCGCCGTCACCTTTAACCCTAAAGACGTAGCTGAGAACCTAAAACGTTCTGGTGCGTTCATCCCGGGCATACGCCCAGGTGAGCAAACTTCACGCTATATCGATGGTGTTTCAGCGCGACTGACCTTCTTTGGTGCTCTGTACATTACTACTGTGTCGCTATTGCCCCAAGGCCTGGTCATGGCAGTGAACGTACCCTTTTACTTAGGTGGTACTTCTTTGCTGATCGTGGTTGTTGTTGTCATGGACTTCATGGCTCAAGTACAAAGTCACTTGATGTCGCATCAGTATTCATCGCTGATGAAGAAGGCAAATTTGAAATCAACCGGAAATCTTTTTTAAGACCCGGTAATTTGGTGGAGTTAAGCATGAAAGTACGTGCATCCGTAAAGAAAATCTGCCGTAACTGCAAGATTGTTCGCCGAAACGGTGCGGTGCGTGTGATCTGTACAGATCCAAAGCACAAGCAACGTCAAGGGTAATTAGCAATTACTCGGATAGGCTTGCTTTTAGATAGAGCAAGCGGTATCCTTTCGCGCCCCCAGAACCCTTGGGGGAAATATGCATAAAGATAAGGTAGCTGCCTTATTAATCTTATTAATAGACGGAGTAAGTTGAATGGCCCGTATAGCAGGCGTCAATATACCTGACAATAAGCATGCGGTGATTTCGCTGACCTATATCTTCGGAATTGGTCGCACCCGTGCTAATGACATCTGTAAGTCAGTAGGCATAGAGCCAACCACGAAAGTGTCCAATCTTGACGAGTCTAAACTCGACGAGATTCGCACAACAGTCGGTGAATACACTGTTGAAGGTGATCTGCGCCGTGACGTTCAAATGAACATCAAGCGCTTGATGGATTTGGGATGTAATCGCGGAATACGTCATCGTCGTAATCTGCCCGTTCGCGGACAGAACACGAAGAACAACGCACGTACCCGTAAAGGTCCTAAGAAGCCAATCAAACGCTAAGTTTGATTCGCACACATAAGTTTTAACATAGGAAATCGAAGATGGCAAAGCCAGGTACGAAGGCACGAAAGAAGGTGAAAAAGCAAGTGGCGGATGGCATTGCGCATATCCACGCTTCTTTTAATAACACCATCGTGACCATCACGGACCGCCAAGGCAATACCCTGAGTTGGGCAACTGCTGGTGGCTCCGGTTTCCGTGGATCGCGTAAGAGCACTCCATTTGCAGCACAGATCGCCGCTGAGCGAGCTGGTACCGCTGCACAGGAATATGGTCTTAAGAATTTGGATGTGGAAGTTAAAGGTCCAGGTCCAGGTCGTGAATCTGCGGTACGCGCACTAAACGCGGTGGGATATCGCATCAGTAACATTACTGATGTGACACCGATTCCTCATAATGGATGTCGCCCGCCCAAGAAGCGTCGCGTTTAATATAGGAGACAGAGTTTTATGGCACGTTATATTGGCCCAAAGTGTAAGCTGTCTCGTCGTGAAGGCACTGACTTATTCCTGAAAAGTGGCGTTCGAGCACTTGATTCTAAGTGCAAGATCGAAACAGTACCAGGCGTTCACGGTGCACGTCGTACTCGGTTATCCGATTATGGCATTCAGCTTCGTGAAAAGCAGAAAGTCCGTCGTATTTATGGTGTGCTTGAAAAGCAATTCCGTAACTACTACGCAGACGCGGCTCGAATCAAGGGTGCAACCGGTGAGAACCTGTTGCAACTGTTAGAGCGACGTTTAGATAATGTTGTTTATCGAATGGGTTTTGGTGTTACTCGCGCGGAATCGCGCCAGTTAGTATCACACAAGGCAATTCTGGTAAATGGCCAGGCGGTTAACATTCCGTCATACCAAGTCGGACCCGGAGATATCGTATCCGTTCGTGAAAAGTCACTCACACAATTGCGCGTTAAAAACGCATTGGATGTTGCGGCTTCACGTACCACGGTAACTTGGGTTGAAGTTGATGCCAAGAAAATGGAAGGTAAGTTCAACTCTGTTCCAGAGCGTTCTGAGCTTTCACAAGACATCAACGAAAACTTGATTGTGGAATTGTACTCTAAGTAATCTCACTGCAAATAGGGGCAACTATGCAGCGTTCAGTTAACGACTTTTTGACGCCACGTCACATCGATGTGCAAGAAGTAAGTGCGAACCGTGCCAAAATCACGCTCGAACCTCTCGAACGTGGCTTTGGTCACACTTTAGGCAGCGCACTGCGTCGTATTCTGCTGTCGTCTATGCCAGGCGCGGCGATCACCGAAGTTGAAATCGACGGTGTTCTACACGAATACAGTACCATCGAAGGCGTTCAGGAAGATGTTCAGGAAATCCTGCTCAACCTGAAAGACGTTGCTGTTAAGTTATTCGATCGTGATGAGTGCACTCTGACTTTGAAAAAAGTTGGTGCCGGTACTTTAACAGCTGGTGATATCCAGCTGGATCACGGTGTTGAAATAGCTAACCCAGAGCATATTATTGCGCACATGGGCACCGCCGGAAACGTCAGTATGACGTTGAAGGTGACTGTCGGTCGCGGTTATGTTCCGGCTGAATCCCGAAGCAGCGAAGAAGGCGAGAGTAAACCAATTGGTCGCTTGCAGTTGGATGCTACTTATAGCCCGGTCGTGCGGGTTGCTTACAGCGTTGAAAACGCGCGGGTTGAGCAGCGTACAGACTTAGATAAATTGATTATTGAACTGGAAACCAACGGTACATTGGATCCTGAAGAAGCCATCCGCCGCTCTGCCACTATCTTGCAACAGCAAGTAGCAGCATTCGTCGACTTGGATCATCAGGCTGAAGCTGTACAAGAGAAAGAAGAAGATAAGATTGATCCTATTCTTCTTCGTCCGGTCGATGATCTTGAACTCACGGTACGTAGTGCGAACTGCCTCAAAGCAGAGAACATATACTACATTGGGGATCTAATTCAGCGCACCGAGGTTGAACTGCTAAAAACCCCTAACCTGGGGAAGAAGTCTTTAACTGAAATTAAAGACGTTTTGGCATCCAAGGGTCTGTCACTGGGTATGGTCCTAGAGTCATGGCCGCCTGCAAGTTTAAAGAACGACGACAAGGTGCTTGCGTGACCTTGAGTCTGGCTGGTAAGGAATTTAGAAATGCGTCATCGTAAAATTGGTCGTCACTTTAATCGAACCAGTGCTCACCGTAAGGCCATGTTTCAGAATATGGCTAACAGTTTGTTTGAGCATGAAGTAATTAAAACGACCTTGCCTAAGGCAAAAGAACTGCGTCGTTTTGCAGAGCCATTGATAACATTAGCGAAGAACGATTCTGTCGCTAATCGCCGTCTGGCTTTCGATCGCACACGTTCAAAAGCAATGGTTGGAAAGTTGTTCACCGATCTGGGTCCCCGTTTCCAGGGTCGTCCCGGCGGTTATTTGCGTGTACTGAAGTGCGGTTACCGCGCTGGTGATAGTGCACCGATGGCAATCGTTGAACTGGTTGTACGAAATGTAGTCGAAGCTGAAGTTGTCAGCGAAGTCTAGTTTCAAAACAACCGTCTGATAAAAAACCCGGTCTTTACCGGGTTTTTTTTCGCCTGCAATTAACCAGCTTCGATTATGCCCGTTTGCGCATGCGCAGGGCTGCCCTTGCCTGCGCGATAGCCTCGGTGCGTCCCGTCACCCGTAATTTGCGATTAATGTTTTTCAAGTGGCTGCGCACCGTGTTGGCTTGTATCCCTAATAGGATGGCGATCTGATCATTCTTCAACTGGTCAGCCAACAAGGCGATGACAGCCCATTCTTTGGCCGTTAGTAAGGCCGTTCTTAGGGTAAGCTGCTGGTCATCCAGTTCGCTCTGGTTGGGTCGATAAAGGAACAACCATTGGCCTGCAGCGCTATCGAGTAGGTCGCCCTGTTCGAGTAAGGGCAAGCCGAGACTGTTCTTATAACAGGCTACGAGACCAATATTCGGCTCTGCTGAGCACCATTCAAGAGCCTCCAGTAAAGCCAATTTAGCAGCGCGAGGTTGATCCATCCGCCTATAGCAGATCGCTAATAAGAGTCTAATCTTGAGGCCTGTTGTTGATCCTGCAAAGTCTTCGTTGTGTTCTATCAGGTTGCAAATGTCCCCGGGCAACGAGATGGGGATAGAGTCTTTGAGGAGCAGTGCGATTAACGGCGCGATCGACTCTTCCAAGGACGCACTCCTATCCCATCGACCAACTTTAGGGCTTCCAGAACCACAGGCTACAGAAGTTCTAACCGACATGGCTTGCCATAACAATAATGCCTGATCAGCCGCCAACCGCCAGTCGGTTTTCATGCATTTCGAGGTCCGCATCCCGCTTAGCTTGGTGGCCGCGTCGGTAAGGCGGCCCCGATCCGCGTTGGCGCTTAAGAGTAGTTGCAGCCGCGCAGTTTGCAGCGGTAATTGCCAGGTGCTGGCCGATACTGACGGGCTATTGCTGTCCTGGGTGAGTAACGACAGCGCAGTGTCGTATTGCCCAGCGCTACTGAGCAGTTTGGTTTGGGCCCAACAAAGAGCCTCAGAGGCAAATAGACTCGATAAGCCCCCGTTAGCAGCAACAGCAAGTGCCTTGTCCAATGGTTCTGCAGCGCCACTGTTATTACCTATTGCCATATAGGCAGAGGCGAGCAGGTAATATGCCTGCGCCGTTTGGGTCTGAAATTGATTTTCTGTGCAAAGCACAATGGCCTGAACGGCGCTTGCGATTGATCGGCTTAATTGACCAAGGTCATGGTGCGCCTCCGCAATAACCAGCAAAGCATGGGACCTTTCCCAGAACATTTCATTACTGGCCGTTGCCAGAGCAGCCTGGGCTAAATCTAGTGCCTGCATTGGCTCGCCAAGTGATTGCGCGAACAGGGCCTCCAATGCATAAAAAGCAGAGCACAGTGTCTTGCTGAGTGGCCCCTGCGCTTTGGCTTTAGCCTGTAACAAGCTTTGCCGGGCCAGATCCGGTTGGTGATCGTTTAGTAGCGTCCAGCACAATAGAATCGCCAGCGGTGTGTCTTGAAGAACTCTGGCCCTAGGCAGCTGTTCAAAACACTGGCCGAGCGTTAGCAACTTGCCACTGCCATAGAGTAACCAGCCATATTGGGTCAGAAAGTCCTGCAGTGCGGACAAACTCCCTGAGGCCAAGATATGCTCGGCCGCCTCCGCATAGTAATCCCGCGTTACCCACCAATAGGCTGCTTTGATATGCAGTTGATCAATTGCCAGGGGTCTTTGTTTGGTGACAATGGCGAGAAGGCTGTGCCGAAACATACTGTGATAGCGATACCAAGGCTCTGCGGTGCCCTCAGGCAGGATAAACAGCTGTTCACGTTGCAATTTATCGATAATAAGGTCGGCATTGAGCCCTGCCGTTAACTCGTTAGCCAACTCGACTGAGAAACGCCGGCAGATTACCGTCGCGTAGAGAAATCCCAATGTCTGCTCGTCGGTATTCTTAAGGACTTCCTCGATCAGATAATCCTGTATCAGGCGCTGGCTTTTCTGTGATTCGCCTGACTCGGGGATTGCGCCAGCGCCATACTGGTTGTGACTGATTAAACACAGTTGCAAGCCGGCAACCCAGCCGCTCATCTCCTTGCTGACCAGCTTTTGCGCCTGCTCAAGACTGTACTGAGGCAGGTTGCGCGTTAGAAACCGCTCTGTGTCCGTTTGGCTGAATTTAATGTCGAGAATATCGAACTGCTGAATCTGATCAGCGCTTCGTAACCGTTTTATGCCAATCGGCGACCGAGTGCGCGAGCCCAGTATCAACGTAAGGCGGCTAGGAAGTTGGGCCAATGTGAGTTCGATAATTTGCCAAATGACCGGGTTCGTGATGGCCTGGCAGTCGTCCAATATTAGAGCCGACGGTCCGGGTATGGCGGACAACAACAGAACCAGATGGCGCACTATGGGTGATTGGTTTTCGTTAATGAAGTGTTTCTCATTTTCGAAAAACTGGCTATGCACTTGCGGAAAGGCTTTGCGCACGGCAACGAAGAGATAGGAGCAAAAACGACTGAGGTCGTTGTCTAACTCATCAAGACTGTACCAAACGGTACTCTGGTCTGCCTGACTGGCCCATTCCGCCAATAGGGTTGATTTGCCGAAGCCGGCGGGGGCGAGCACGCTAATACACTGCTTGGATTGAGCGAGATTGAGCCGCGCCACTAATTGCTCGCGGGATATATGGCCTTTTGGCAATGGTGGTCGATTGATCTTCGACGGCAGTATGCGGTATTGGCTTTGAAGGCGGTCAATCGAGTACATGGTGGGCAATATACTAAAGATGAATGGATGGTACATTTTAGCGTTAAATCGCCATAAAAGGCCAAATCGTTAGCAGATTAATGGCAACGGCATGTTATGCGGGGACGCACAGGGCACAAAAAAGGCGTCCGAAGACGCCTCTTAATACGGGCCGTCTGGCTAACCAAATATACCTTTAAACATAAAGAAAAACAGGATGGACAGAATTGCGCCGGCTGGCAGCGTGATCACCCAACTGGTGACAATATGGCCGATGACCCGGAGGTTCAAAGCCGATATGCCCCGTGCCAAGCCGACGCCCAACACCGCACCGACTAGGGTATGGGTAGTTGATACCGGCAATCCAGTACCCGACGCAATGACCACCGTGGTGGCGGCAGCAAGCTCGGCGGCAAAGCCGCGACTCGGGGTCAGCTCGGTAATTTTCTTACCAATGGTACCCATTACCTTATAGCCATAAGTGGCCAGTCCAATCACGATACCCGCTCCACCGAGCAACAGTATCCAACCGGGTAGCACGCTTTTAGCCAGAATTTGACCGTTATTAACGATAACACCGTATACCGCGGCCAATGGACCGATGGCATTGGCGACATCATTGGAGCCGTGAGCGAAGGCCATGGCGCACGCGGTAAAGATCATCAGGACCGCGAAGACCTTCTCGACCGAGGCAAAGCGGAATTGTTTATCGGCCGCCACATCGACCTGAACCCGTGATAAGAGTATCGCGCCCAGACCCATCACCAAGATACCGACAACAGTGGCCAAGCCGACAGACTGCATAAAAGTAATGGACAAGCCAACATGTGAGAGGCCTTTGAGTAGCGTTACCATGGCGATCATAAAGCCAACAAAAAACATATAGATTGGGACATAGCGCTTGGCATTGCCGAACGGGTCATCGGTATTGAGGATCAGCCGAGAGACACTTTTAAAGATCAGATAGGCAAAGACACCGGAAATCAGGGGTGAGACCACCCAGCTGCTAACGATAGACAAGACCTTGTTCCACTGCACGGCGTCGACGCCGATGCCTACGGCGGCAAAGCCAACGATGGCGCCCACAATAGAATGGGTAGTGGAGACCGGCCAACCCTTCCACGAGGCGATAGCCAGCCAGATACCGGCTGCCAGTAGGGATGACAGCATGCCATACACCAGCAGTTCGGGTGAGTCGGTGAGCAAGGACGGGTCGATAATACCCTTGCGGATCGTGCCCGTTACCGCGCCGCCGGCCAAATAGGCTCCAGCGAACTCAAACACCATGGCGATAAGGATCGCCTGTTTAATGGTCAGAGCTTTGGAACCAACTGATGTACCCATGGCGTTGGCGACATCATTTGCACCCACGCCCCAGGCCATTAAAAAGCCAAAAATACATGCCAATATTACGAGCAGTTGCCCGTATTCACTGATGACCGCCATAAAAAATATCCCCAGTTAGTACTGCTAAACTGTGCATGCTCGAGTTTAACGAGCGATTAGAATTTGTAAGCGTGAGCCAACTCGTTGCGAAACATCGGCTAAGTCACCAATTTGTTCGATTATCTTGTACAGAAACATCATGTCGATCGGTGGGAAGTCTTGCTCGATGTCGCGCAGTGCGCGGCGCATCTTAATTTCAAATTCATCAGTCTTGTGTTCTTGGTCGTCTAAGCGGTTGAGCAGCGAACCGACGAAATCAACTTCTTTGCTGCCGAAGCCTGTTTCGTAGAGTTCATCCAGTTCCGCTAGGGCTTCCTTGGCGCGTTTTGAGGTGTTAATGGCAGCCTTAAGGTAGCGCATCATCAGCGGTCGAATTGGCTTGGGTATGCCCATTTCACGACCGAGCATGATACCGGAGATATCCTTGGCGCGATTGGCGATGCGATCCTGCATGCTGAGTAGCTCAAGCAAATCGGAACGCGGTACCGGCATAAAGAGGCTATTTGGTAGATGAGCGCGAATGTCTTTTTTAAGCGCGTCGGCTTCCGATTCCAATGTGATAATGGTCTCGCGAACCTTGGCAGCTGCCTTGTAGTCGCCGGTCATAGCCGCTTCAAAGAAGGGTACTAAGGCCTTGGTACAGGCATGCGCTTTACTGATATGTTCTTGCATCGGTTTGACCGGGGAACGGCCAAACAACAATGACAGCGGACTGCTTGTCGACATGTAGAAACCCTCAAACAGATTTTAGAATGTCGGCATTATAGTGGTTTTGCCCTGTAATAAAACTGTAATCAAGCATTCAGCGCTTTAAAGAAGTGAATAAAAGACAACAAAGCCTATGAGCCGGGCCTATTGGGCAAGTTGTATGCTTTTTTCATTGCCGGCAAAAACGATTAGGGCCCGATCATTGCCCAATTTTCGACTGAACATATAGGGTTCACGGTTGATTTGCTGGTGATGACCGGCGCCGATTGGACTGTGGCGGTTGCGACACTGACCGATTTTGCGCCAGTGGGCGAACAAACTCTGGCGTTGTCTAGCGGCTGAATCACCCATTGGCTGCTGGCGTGGTTGTCTGCACTAACGAGTAGGCAAAAAAGTGCAGCTAGGCTTGAGGTGCGGTGCATGGGCCCACTCTGAGAAACAAGACCCGTTACCATAGCGAGCCCGCACCGGCTTGCGAAGGTTGTTTTTCATGGGGTTGGACTGAGAGCAGGGCATCGCGAGCGAACTGGCCGCTCAGTCTGGAGCGTCGGCCCTGCTGATGCGCGGTTCAATCGGTCGAATACGGCGATTGTCATCGATCGCGACGTAGACAAATTCGGCCTCGGTTACCTTATGACGCAACTCGTCTTCCGGCATGCGGCTCCAAACCTCGACCATAATGCGCGCTGAGCTGCGGCCCATGGATATTAGATGGGTATAGCAGCAGACTACCGAGCCAACCTTGATCGGCCGAATAAAGCTCATATCACCGATCGCCATGGTCGCGGTGCGGCCGCGAGCGATGCGATTGGCAACTATGCTCGCGGCAGAGTCCATCTGGGTTACCAGCCAGCCACCGGAGATATCGCCACTGATGTTGGCATCGGTGCGATTGGCCAAAATACGCAGCTGCAGTTCGCCGCGCGGTTCGGGGTTTGATTCGTCGAGCTTCTTCATGGTACGCCGTCTTCCGGGTTGATTAGGGTTTTTATTGTTGGCTTAAGTCCTCTGCGTCCGAGGGCTGAAACAGATCTCTATGGTGCCTAAGGACCGGGCCTGGGACAAGCCGAAACGCTGAAAATAATTTAATAGTCTGGCTGTCATCCAATTGTCATATTTAATTCATATGATTATCACATTGGCCGACTAACATGCTTTCCGAGTTGAAGGCTCAGCCCTAGTAATTAACGGAGAGAATCCTGTGAAAAAGACTATATTAGCTGCGATATTGGTTACAACCACTGCATTAACAGCCCTGCCTGTGATGGCGCGAGATCAGATCAGCATCGTGGGTTCCTCTACGGTTTACCCCTTTGCAACGGTAGTGGCGGAGCGTTTCGGTCGAGGCACTAATTTTGCGACCCCTACTATCGAGTCGACCGGTTCAGGTGGTGGCTTGAAATTGCTCTGCGAGGGTATCGGTGAAAACACCCCGGACATTACCAACTCCTCTAGCTATATAAAGCAGTCTCAGTTCGATGCCTGTGCCGAAAAGGGCATTGATATCATCGAAGTGAAGATCGGCTATGACGGAATTGCTTTTGCGAACAGCAAAAAAGGTCAAAAAATTGACGTTAGCCAAGAAGAGCTCTTCTTGGCGTTAGCTGCCCATGTGCCCGGACCGCAAGCCGGTGAACTCATAGAAAATCCGTACCAGACCTGGCAAGACGTGAATCCTGCGCTGCCGAATATTGCTATCCGCGTGCTCGGGCCGCCGCCAACCTCCGGCACCCGTGCTGCCTTTGTTGAGTTGGTGATGCAAAAAGGTTGTGCCAAGACCGACTGGATCAAGGCGTTGAAGAGTACCGATAAGAACCGATACGGCGAGATATGTGATTCCATGCGTGAAGACGGTGCTTTCGTTGAAGCCGGCGAGAACGACAATCTGATCGTACAAAAATTGGATGCAGATCCGGATGCCTTCGGTATCTTCGGCTTCTCATTCCTTGACCAGAACAGCGATAAGTTGCAAGGTGCTGCTTTTAATGGTGTTGATATCAGCTTTGAATCCATTGCCGATGGTTCTTATCCAGTATCTCGACCACTGCACTTCTTTGTTAAGAAGCAGCACATCGGTGTCGTGCCGGGTATTATGGAATATGTTGAAAC
The DNA here is from genome assembly GCF_982785585.1 of Reinekea sp. Lineage (NCBI taxonomy): Bacteria > Pseudomonadati > Pseudomonadota > Gammaproteobacteria > Oceanospirillales > Saccharospirillaceae > Reinekea > Reinekea sp. The sequence continues at coordinate 33,878 of NZ_CEYAVF010000006.1, forward strand.
GTTTCTGAGCCCAGCGGCCCAAAGCGATGACGGTTACTTGGCCGAAAAAGGTCTGATACCACTCGGCGGAGTAGAGCTGACCGAGATGCGCGCAGCAGTCAAAGCCCAAAAAGTTATGAAAATGTAAAGCGTGCTTTGGTACACTAAAAAGAGCCACAATTCTTGTGGCTCTTTTTTTGCGTACTTGCACCTGAACCTTATTCCGAACCTCTTCGAATTAAGAGGTTTTTTTTGTTACCCCACGCGGCTCCATGGTGTGCGGGTAATCCGCACCTTGGCCAGCGCAACCCCGGTTGTGATGTCAGTATTTGGGAGTCAATATGGCGTCGTCGTCATTATTTTTGATACTTATACTAATTGTTTTGGTGGTTTATCTATTTGGCCGCAAACGATCAGAAATCCTCGCACAAGCCGTAGGCGGCGTTAGAAACCTACATTCGCTGCCCAACTATTATGGGTTAATGGCAGCTGTTTGGGCCGGTGTGCCCGGGTTATTGCTGCTGTGTGCTTGGCTGGCCTTTGAAAATACGGTTATCCAGAATATGGTTATTGCCGGCATGCCAGACCACATTAATAGTCTATCTCAGTCGGAGCTGGGCCTGGTGTGGATGGAAATCAGCAATCTACAACTGGGTGCTATGTCCAGCGCGTCCGATCCGTCGTATTTTGCTGCCATTGATCGCTTAGAACTGCTGCGCAGTCAAAGCCAGATCGGTAAGACCGTGTTGGTGTTGTCCTTAACCGTCCTTGGCGGCTTAGTTGGCTGGCGCCTAATCCGCCCCGAGCAGAAGGCGCGCAACCAGTTTGAAGGGGTGCTGAGACTTTTACTGTTAATGAGTTCCATGATCGCGATCCTGACGACCGTCGGTATCCTGTTCTCGGTTATGTTCGAATCCATTCGCTTTTTCCAGACCGTGCCGATTACTGACTTTGTCTTTGGCACCAAATGGAGCCCGCAGATGGCTTTAAATGCCGAAGTGGCTGGTTCATCCGGCGCCTTCGGTGCGGTTCCATTGTTTGCCGGCACGCTGTTGATCGCTAGCATCGCATTAATTGTGGCCGTGCCCATCGGCTTGATGACGGCGGTGTACCTGGTGGAATACGCCAGTCCGAAGATGCGCTCTATCGTCAAGCCCCTGCTCGAGGTGTTGGCGGGTATCCCGACTGTGGTTTACGGCTTCTTCGCGGCCCTGACCATGGCACCGCAATTAAAGACCTTTTTTGAAAACCTCGGTGCAGATCCGGTGTCCTCGGAAAGCGCCTTGGCCGCAGGCCTAGTAATGGGCATCATGATTATTCCTTTTGTCTCCTCGCTCGCCGATGACGTGATCAATGCCGTGCCCAACTCGATGCGTGACGGCTCCTACGGTTTGGGCGCGACGCGCAGCGAAACCATCAAACTGGTAGTCTTCCCCGCAGCCTTGCCCGGTATCGTTAGCGGCGTTTTGTTGGCCGCCTCACGGGCGATTGGTGAAACCATGATCGTGGTTATGGCCGCGGGTCTGGCGGCGAATCTAACCGGTAACCCCTTGGAAGCGGTCACCACGGTCACCGTGCAAATCGCAACCCTGCTGGTCGGTGATCAGGAGTTCGACAGCCCCAAAACGCTGTCGGCCTTTGCCTTGGGCCTGATGCTATTTATTACCACCCTTATGTTAAACATCGTCGCCTTGGCCGTTGTTAAGAGATTCCGGGAGCAATATGACTGATCAAACTCTGAACGCCATCGAACGACTGGCGCTGGTCAAGCAGGAACGCATGGCCGCGCAATTATCGAAACGCTATGGCAAGGAAAAACGCTTTCGGTTTTTTGGTATGGCCTCTATTGTGATTGGCCTGACCTTCTTGGCGGTGCTCTTAGGCACCATCTTTACCGCTGGCTTTTCAACCTTCTTCAGTTCCGAAATTAAATTGACGATCCATTACGATGCCGCGCTTTTGGGCCTCAGCGATCTCAACGATGAGGACCAGGTGCGCTTGGCCGATTGGAGTCAATTGGTCAAAAAAGCCTTAAAAACTCGTTTCCCCGAGGTGTCCGGGCGCAAGCAATCGCGCCAATTGAACGGTTTGGCGAGCAGCATCGCAATCTACACTCTAAAGGATCGTTTGCTGGCCAATCCCGCTCTGTTGGGCACCACCGAGGACGTCTGGCTGATGGCCGACGATGAGGTCGATGCCTATATGAAGGGCCAGGTGGACCCCAGTGTGCCAGAGATTGAGCGCCGCTTTAATGACTTCCAGATCGGTCTGGTCGACCAATTGGTTGCCAGCGGCGAAATGAAACAGAGCTTTAACACCACCTTCTTCACCAACGGCGATTCGCGCGAACCGGAACAGGCGGGTATTCGCGGTGCGATGATCGGCTCCTTCTTTACCCTCCTGGTCACCCTGAGCCTGTCCTTTCCGATTGGGATTTCGGCGGCCATCTATCTGGAGGAGTTTGCCCCTAAGAATCGTTACACGGAAATTATTGAAGTCAATATCAATAACCTGGCCGCCGTGCCATCGATCGTCTTTGGCCTCTTGGGCTTGGCGGTGTTTATCAATCTCTTTCATCTGCCGCGCTCGGCGCCGCTGGTGGGGGGATTGGTGCTGACCCTGATGACTCTGCCGACCATTATTATTTCGTCGCGCTCGTCGATCAAGGCAGTGCCGCCATCGATCCGCGAAGCCGCGCTTGGCCTGGGGGCTTCGAAGATGCAGACGGTTCTGCACCATGTGCTACCCCTGGCCATGCCTGGGATGCTCACCGGTACCATTATTGGTATGGCACAGGCCTTGGGTGAGACCGCGCCGTTGTTGATGATCGGGATGATTGCCTTTATAGCCGATGTGCCCGGCACACCACTTGATCCGTCGACCGTGTTACCGGTTCAGGTCTACCTCTGGTCGGATCTACCGGAGCGTGCCTTTGTGGCAAAAACCTCCGGTGCCATCATGGTGTTGCTGGGTTTCTTGGCCATCATGAATCTGATCGCCGTGTTTCTACGCAAAAAATTTGAACAGCGCTGGTAGTGCCAGCCCGTATGTATTAGATGGAGAGGTTTTCACGTGGTCAAGAATAAGATGAGTTCAATAGAGCAGACCTTCGAAGGCTGGAAGTCGACCGTCGGCGAGCCCTTGCTGGCGCAACAAGACACCCGCATTTCAACGCGCAATGTCGATGTCTTCTATGCCGACAAGCAGGCGATCTTTGGCGTCGATCTGGATATCGGCAAGAATGAAGTATTGGCTATGATTGGCCCATCCGGTTGCGGCAAGTCGACCTTCTTGCGCACCCTGAACCGGATGAACGACACCATCGATACCTGCAAGGTGCAGGGTGATATTTTGCTCGATGGGGAAAACATCTATAACAAGGGTATGGATGTCGTCAGCCTGCGCGCACGGGTGGGCATCGTCTTCCAGAAACCGAATCCCTTTCCTAAGTCGATCTATGACAATGTCGCCTACGGTCCGCGCATCCACGGCCTGGTGTCGCGTCGCGCGGAGATGGACGAGTTGGTCGAAACCGCCTTACGCAAGGCCAGTATTTGGGATGAGGTCAAGGATCGCTTGGATCAGCCGGCGACCGGCTTATCTGGTGGCCAGCAGCAGCGGCTCTGTATTGCCCGAACCATCGCAGTATCGCCGGAAGTGATCCTGATGGATGAGCCCTGCTCGGCATTGGATCCTATTGCGACCGCACGGATCGAAGAACTGATCGATGAGTTGTCGAACAACTATACCATCGCCATCGTCACCCACAGCATGCAGCAGGCCGCGCGGGTATCCCAACGCACCGCCTATTTCCACCTAGGCCGCCTGATCGAAGTGGGCACCACGGACAAAATTTTCACCGCGCCCGACCATCGTTTGACGGAAGATTACATCACCGGGCGATTCGGCTAAGAGGATATAAATATGGAAAAATTAACCTTTGATCGACACACCTCGGCGCAATTCAATGCCGAGCTGGAAGGCGCGCGTAAGCACCTGATGGAAATGGGCGGGCTGGTTGAACAGCAGATAGATGTCGCCTTTCGCTCCTTAATGAGCGTCGATACCGACTTGGCCGCCAAAGCGATCAAGATGGACAAGGACGTCAATAAGATGGAATTGATGATCGACAAGGAGACCACCCATATATTGGCCAAGCGGAATCCGGCCGCATCGGATCTGCGCTTTATCATTTCCGTGACCAAGACAGTGAACGACCTGGAGCGCATGGGCGATGAGGCGGCCAAGATCGCCAAGCAGGCGATCGAGCTGTCCGATTCCGGCTCAGGCCCGCAGGGCTTTGTGGAATTGCGCCATATCGGCGAAAAGGTCCGCCAGATGGTGCATATGTCGCTTGATGCCTTTGCTCGCCTGGATGCCGACGCCGCCTTGTCGGTGATGCATCAGGATGAGGCCGTCGATCTGGAATACGGCACCGCGATTCGGACCCTGGTAACCAAGATGATGGAAGACCCGCGCACCATCTCCCGAGCCTTGAACGTGATGTGGGCCTTGCGCTCTTTAGAGCGTATCGGCGACCATGCGCGCAATGTCGCCGAGTCGGTAATCTATCTGGTCAAGGGCAAGGATGTGCGCCATAAGAAGCTGGATAAGATCACCGAACAACTGAAGAAACTGGATTAGGGCGCTCTCGAGCGCTTTTTTTGCCCAATTAATAAAAAAACTACTTATGAATCAATCGCTTGTTGACCTTTTTTAGATCCATCTATATAGTTCGCAACCGTTAGCCGACATAGCTCAGCTGGTAGAGCAACTGACTTGTAATCAGTAGGTCCCGAGTTCGACTCTTGGTGTCGGCACCAAACAAAGAAACCCCCGTAGCCCTTAAGGCGCGGGGGTTTTTGCGTTTTGGGGGATGGTTTCATTGACCGTCTCCATAAGCCCTGTTACTGCATCCAGGTGCGCCACAGCATCCCTCCCAACACCGCCATGAGCGTCTGCCATTGCGGACAACCGGTTTGATTCGTGATTCAATTTGACAACAGAAGTGCTGAAATTGCTTTAAAAATGATCAATTTCACGTAAGATGGAAAAGTCCACTGCATTCTGACCAGTGGTCCAACCTAACCTGTCGGGTCGCCGCTAGATCAGTAATTCGGCAAAAATAATAAATCTTAAAAATTTGGTGGGGTTACAATATGAGCGATAACTTATCGTCCGGAGATGCCGTCGGCATGTCGTTCTGGCTGATATCAATGGCGCTGGTTGCTGCTACAGCTTTTTTCTTTGTAGAGCGCGATCGTGTTGCTGGGAAATGGAAGACGTCGTTAACAGTTTCAGGCTTAGTCACGCTGATTGCTGCGGTTCACTACTTCTACATGCGCGATGTCTGGGTACAAACTGGAACATCGCCAACGGAGTTCCGTTACATTGACTGGTTACTCACGGTGCCATTGTTGATGATCGAGTTCTACTTGATTCTGTCTGCCGTTGCCAAGGTACCCTCCGGTGTTTTCTGGCGCTTACTGCTCGGTTCAATTGCCATGCTTGGCTTTGGTTTCCTTGGTGAAACTGGCATGATGAATCCAACGGTAGCATTTTTCCCATCAATGTTGGGATGGGGATTCATCGTTTGGGAAATCTTCAAGGGCGAAGCGAGTCAGATCAACGCGGGACTTTCAAATGTTCACGTACAGAAAGCTTATAAGTGGATGCTTTTATGCGTAACGGTGGGTTGGTCTATCTATCCGATCGGCTATTTTGTTGGCTACATGGGCGGCGGTGCTGACCCGGTAACACTCAATGTCGTTTACAATTTAGCCGACTTTGTGAACAAGATTGGATTTGGCGTGATTATCTGGGCTGCTGCGGTAGCAGACTCAGAGTCAAGTAAAGCCTAACGGCAGATGTGCTGAAGGGGTTATAAATCGGCTATAAAGCACCTCAAACGGTACCCCGTTGCGAGGTGGCTTGAGTTGCCAATGAAAGGGAAATTGCACTTGCAGTGGTGTTTTTCTACCTCAAACCTCGGTTGATAGAGGCCAGTGGCTTCTGCATGACCTCGGTAGGCGCCCAAGAGGCCTGACTTGTCATCAGTAGGTTTGGAGTTATACCCTCGGCGCCAGCACCAAAGTAATAAACCCTCGTAGCCCATAAGGCGCGGGGGTTTTTGCGTTTTGGGCTAGGCGGGTTACACTTTGCTCGCGAATCGGCCGCTGCGCACTGGCTGCCAGATCGCCCCTTTTAATCCTGCCACCCCACTCGAGCGAATCCATGGACCTAATTACCCTAATGCTAACGGAACTTTCCAGTTGGTTTGTGCCCCATCTAACTTTTATCGCTTCAACCTTGGTGCTGACCCTGATGGCCATCTTCGGTGCGCGGCTGAATCGTGCGGTTTGGGTGCTGGTGCGCGGTGCGCACTTTATCGTGCGCACCCTGATATTCGTCGCGCTGTGTGTACTCGCTTATGGCGCGGCGATTCTCTATTTGATCCCACTGGTGCGGCGAGTCATTCTGACGGCCGGCAGTCTTTGGTTGGGGATGCTGGTGGTCGCTGCCTTCTTGTTATTGGGTTTGTTGGCGGAGCGGCGCAGCCGCAAGGGATGAGCCGAGCAGGGTGGCCACGGTGCAGATGGCATTGCGGGCGATATTAAAAGGGGAAAGCAAGCTTTCCCCTGGCGTCGTAAGCCTTGGTTGTTCATCCACGAACCCGTTGTGGTCGGCCCGCATCCTGCGAATTGCCGTACATCCAGTACCGTTGCCGTTTCATCCGTGAAGGGTCGTGTTCATCCTGAACACCGGCACAGCCTTTGCAGCTGCGCCGGTACGGTGCCGTCCTTGGCCCTTTCTGATCACTCAATCCGGGCTCTAATGCCGATCAGCATCCTGCCAATCCGACCATCCAATGGTATGCCGCCGTCCTAGCGCTTCCTCGTTCTGTGGTGATCCATGGGAGTCCGTTCCAGCCCGTCCTAGGCTTTAGCACGTTTCACGTGCTCGCGTTATCCCGATCGGCCTCATGCCCATCTGCCCTCCGGTGGCGCTCTATTACTCGGTTCGTCCTGAACTGGGACCAGTATAGGGCAGTTTGAGGCCGCTCAGGATGCGGCCTGGAATGGGCCAAATAGTGCGTGCGGGCGATCCCTTCATTTTAAAGGCTTTTGGCGCTACTATAAGCCGTGGTGTGTAAGAATCTCCGTTAAGCGCACAGTATTTGTAGGTGATCTCTTACAAAGCGTCGGGCGTTTGCGGCAGAATTCTTGCTCAAGGCGGGTAATGAACAGTTGGCTCAACTAATCTGTTTGGTGGGTTGAACTGAGCCCTGTTTTCCAACTAATAACCTAGGTTGTAGCGATGTTAGGTGTGAAGTCAACTGACCAAACGGTGTTGTTCCTGTATGGCGATGTATCCCTGTTGGGGGTGCTGAAGAGTGCGCTCTTGCCTCTGCAAGTCGATCTGAGTGTACTCGCGCCCTATATCGATCTCGACCAATGGCAAGACCACCGCACTCAGGCGGTCAGCGTCGAGGAGTTCCAGGCCGAAATGGTCCGGGAATACCTCCAACTGCCCGACAATGTTCGTCAGATCCTCTCGTTAGAAGCCTTCCAAGCCCAGGGCGATCGGTTAGCCGACACTATCCAGGCACGGGCCCTAGCCAACCGTAAACCGACCGACTTGGCCTACAGCAGACGCAGACTGGAAAAAATTGGTTACTTGCGGCTGTTTAGCAGCGCCTTGAGTCATTTCGGATGGTCAAGCCTAGCGGCCGATCAATCGGGTATTTGTTTGGCACTGAATAGTACCAATGCGATGTTTTCGCCGACCCCTGGCACGCCAGTGCTGCTGCGTAAGGTTGGCTATGGCGCTGAGCACCGCTTTACGGTCAACGCCGATAATCCCCTGCCGGGTTTCTTTTGCGACCATGCTGAAAACCAAGGTCGCGATGAATGGCGCGTGGCCTATGGCAATCCGGCGGACATCCACCTGCCAGAAAGTGCCATCAGCCAGATCTATACATCAATCAATACGCCGCCGGGGATTAAGCAGGCTTTACGAGACTTGGTGGCAAAGGATTTGCGCTATCGGCACGTGGAACTGCTTGAGGTGCTGCCCGATCCGCAGCGTTGGCAGTTGGTTGCTAAGCCCTACGCCAAGACCTGATGACACGGCGCGAGCCAGCTCACTGACCTAACATAGCTTGTTTAGCTGGCCTGGGTTGGATCGAGCAATGCCACGCTGTGGTCCCCAGTCGAGATCTCTGCCTCGTTAGCGTCCGGTGCAACGCTGTCATCCGGTTCCTCTGCCGTGGGGTCGATCAGCCGTTCTTCAGGAAAGATACAGCTGAACACTGAGCCGCGGTTGCTTCGGCTGCTGATATCGAGTCGGGCATCGTGATGTTGTAGGGCGTGTTTGACGATCGCCAAGCCCAAACCGGTGCCCCCGGTGTCGCTCGAACGACCGCTGTCGACACGATAGAAACGCTCGGTTAGGCGGGGAATGTGATGTTGCTCAATGCCTCGCCCCTGGTCCGCCACACTCAACACAGCGCCCCTGGCTGTCTTTTTCCAGCAGATGTCGATCTGGCTGCCAGCGGGACTGTAGTGGACCGCATTAAACACCAGATTGTTGAGCGCGGAGCGTATTTCCCCGGGGCTGCCGAGGAGTTGGCAAGTCGACTGGCAGTCAACGCTAATCAGGTGGGCATTTTCCCCAGACAGCTCCAGGGCATCGCTCTGGATCTGCGCCAGCATGGCCGCCACGTCGATAGCCTGGCCCTCGGTGCTGCTGGTGGCGGCATCGAGCCGGGTCAACATCAGTAGATCGGTGACCAGGTTATTCATCCGTTGGGTTTGCTTACTCATGCTGCGCAGGGCCTTGGTGACCGGGGGACTCAGGTTGTCGGCAAAGCTGAGGATATTTTCTAAGTGTCCCTTAAAGACCGTTAGCGGTGTTTTGAGCTCGTGGGACGCATTGGCGACAAAGTCCTGGCGCATCAATTCCAGTTGCTGCAAACGCGTGACATCGCGCAGCACGATCAAGCGCTCGCCTTTACCAAAGACTGTCATCATGACCTGGATATGACAATTTAGGCGGGCGGGATTATCTAGTGTAATCGGTTCGCGATGCAAATTCTTGCGGTAGAACTTGATGAATTTCGGTTCCCGCAGCAGGTTGATCAGCATTTGGCCGCTGTCTTCCTTACGCAGGTTTAACAGATCCCGGGCGGCGCTGTTCCACCATTGAATATGGCCATTGTCATCCAACAGCATGATGCCGTCGGCCAGCGCCTCGGTCGAAGAGCGCATCCGCTGCACCACCTCGCGATAATTACCGACTTGCTTGCGATGATCGCGCTGCACCCGGTATAGATGGTCAAAAATAACCCCCCATAGACCAACGGCTTCTGGTGGTGTTTTGCGCGCCCCGGAGATGAGCCAGGCGATCAAGCGGTGCTGTTGATAGGAGATCCAGATCAGATAGCCGATCGCTGAGACGGCGAGAAAGACCCACGGGTAGCCAAAAAAAGCCCCCACTATGGCGGCCCCGAGCAGAGATAGGGTGAGTTGGCGGTAATGGCTGCGTCGTAAATCTCGAATCATGTATTGTCCGTTTCATTCACCTTGGTTGAAAACCGGTAACCGGTTCCGCGCACAGTTTGGATTAATAGTTTGTGTTCGTCACCTAAGGCTTTGCGCAAACGGCGAATATGCACATCTACCGTGCGTTCATCGACATACACATTGCCGCCCCAGACCTGGTCGAGCAGTTGCCCGCGGGTATAGGCACGCTCGGCATGACTCATAAAATACTGCAATAGACGGAACTCGGTTGGCCCCATGGTCAGCTCAGCATCCAAGGTGGTAACCCGATGAGAGTTGGGGTCCAGTTTGAGGCCATTGACCTCAATGGGCGCCTCGATGCCCGCTGGCGTCGAGCGCCGCAGTACCGCTTTTAACCGCGCCACCAGCTCACGCGGGGAGAAGGGTTTGGTGATGTAATCGTCCGCACCGGCTTCCAGGCCAGAGATCTTGTGGTCTTCTTCGCCCTTGGCGGTGAGCATAATAATGGGAATCTCAGCGGTCAAGGGGTCACGCTTGAGGCGTCGAGCCAGTTCGACACCGCTGACCTGAGGCATCATCCAGTCAAGTAAAATCAGATCGGGTTTCTGGTCGACGACCAGACTGTGCGCGTCTTGGGCATTGGCCGCTTCGATCGTACGGTAGCCGGCCATTTCAAGGGCGGTGACCAGCACCTCTCGAATGGCGGCCTCATCATCAACAATTAGGATCGTTCGGGTCGACATACAGCTTGCCTCGTTTGCTTTGTTGAGTGGTAATTTGAACATTTAACGAAGCTTTGATGACATAAATGTGACACCCGACCTATTGTTGTCAAATATCGACTAGGTAATTTAGCGCCAACCCGACAAATAATACCATGCCGATCCAGTGGTTGTTCAAAAAGGCAGCAAAGCAGGCACTGCGCTCGCGAGTGCGTATTAACCACTGTTGGTAGCCAAATAGCCCCGCGCTGATCGTCAAGCCAATCCACCAAAAGAGTCCCAAATTGGCCTTAAAGCCAATAATCAACCAGGTAACCCAGGTTAGAGCCTGAATCAGTCCAACCATAAGGCGATCGGCATCGCCAAATAGGATCGCGGTGGAACGCATGCCAATCTTCAGATCGTCGTCGCGGTCAACCATGGCATAGAGGGTGTCGTAGGCGACGGTCCACAAAACTGTGGCGCTGAACAGCAGCCAGGCGACATCGGACAGCGGCACCGCTAAGGCGGTATAGGCCATCGGAATGGCCCAGGCAAAGGCCGCCCCTAGGACAACCTGGGGCAGATAGGTGTGGCGCTTCATAAAGGGGTAGGTCGATGCGAGTAGCAGTGCCACGACCGACATGCCAACGGTACGCGCATTGGTAAAGAGTACCAGGCCAAAGGACAGCACCAGTAAGCCGAAAAACAGCCACAGGGCGGCCCCTGGGGCCACCAGTCCGGAGACCAAGGGGCGCGCGACGGTGCGCTTAACTTGGCCATCGATTTTACGATCGGCCAAGTCATTGATTACGCAGCCGGCGGAGCGCATCAGCACCACTCCTAGGGTGAAGATCAGCACCACGGGCAGACCCGGAAAGCCTTCTGCGGCCAGCCAGAGCGCGCTTAGAGTCGGCCAGAGCAGCAGGTAAATGCCGATGGGTCGGTCAAGTCGAGTGAGTTTGATGTAGTAATGTAAGACGTTTGTGTTCATAGAGTATCAATTCTGGTAAAAAAAATTCACTCACCAATAACGGTTGGTGATGCAAGTGGTAACGCGCCCGGCGGCCCCAACCCAGACCCGTAGTGCAGACCTGGAGATGATCCTTGCGCATACCCGGGGTGGCAAAGAGCAGCTCACCCAAGGGTTTGTTGGCCAACTGAGTTAACTGATTCAGCCCGCCTGCCAGACTGCTCAAGGGAATCAGGGTGTGCGCTGCGACCCACGGCGTATCCCCCTGCTTTAATAGCACCTTGCGAGAAAACATCGGGCAAGGCGCCTGTTGATCGTGAAAGCCATCGATCGGCAGTGCCAGGTTGATCTGACGTTGCTCGAGCACCTCGACTGAAAAGTCATCAGCGCGCCGCTTCAGAGCCTGAGTCAGGCTGGTGGGCAAGGTTAGCCAATAGCGGAGTTCATTCGGCAGGTTAGATTCCACCGTCGCAAGACCTTGCCAATCATAATTGCACGTATCAGGGTCAAAATTGGTATCGAACGCAGGGTCTATCACGGCTTCTATTTATCGACGGTGGGGGTCGCAGTTTACCTCGGCAGAGGGTCCCGCCACCACCGCAAATCGGTATTCAACCGCTATTTAGAGTCAAAATGAGACGATTTAAGGTCAAATGGACAGGTTTTTGCTGTCAAAGGCTTGGCAATACCCCCCTAAGATGGGTAGTCTAGAGTCATCTTAAAATCGAGCCGTACCGCCACTACTACTTTGAGGACGGGCAGTTGGTTGGTAAACGATTAATAACAAAAACGAAATAAAGGAAGTGGCTATGAGAAAACCTGATTTAGCAGCGGTGATTGCCGAGCGTGCAGACCTAACCAAAGATAAAGCCGGTGAGGTGTTAAACGTTTTACTGGATCAAATTACCCAGACTGTTGCTAGGAAAGAATCCGTAACCCTAGTGGGTTTTGGCACGTTTGAAGCGCGTTCACGTGCCAAACGTAAGGGTAAAAATCCTCAGACCGGGCAAGAGATCGAGATTCCTGCCAGCAACACCGTCGCTTTCAAAGCGGGTAAAGCGCTCAAAGATTCGGTTAATTGAGCGGTATAGATTAATAAATCAAGGAGCCCCGGGGCTCCTTTTTTATGGGCCACTATTTATTTCGTCTTGGCTTATCAATACTCTGCTTTGGGCTTGTTATCCGCCTTGTGCTAAATTTCGTCGGCAATGCGAATCAGGCTTGCACTTGGACTAAAAGATCGCGAAGATCGCGCCTGTTTTGCCCAAGGCGGTTCAGCGCCATCAAAAGAGACTGCCCGATGGGGTGGCCAATAGCTCGATAATGAGGGGAATATGGAAATGCAGAGTCAAATGACGTCTTTGGTGCATGTCGACAAGGTTCGAGTGCGCGAGCCTGGCGTTATCATCCTGACCGGACCGTCCAGTTGCGGTAAGGGCGAGGTTGCCAGTGCCTTGTGTCGTACCCTATCGATTCGCCCGGAAGCCCACCTGTCGATGGGTGAAATTCTCCGCAGTACCTTTCGAGGTGCCAAGGAAGATCCGTCCTTTGCCGAATTGTTGGCGACCAAATACGACCTGAGCGACAAGACCAATATCTTTGACTGTGTCGACAGCACCGCCAGCCTGACCAAGAAGGTCTTGTCTTACCAGGCGGCGCTCGAGAAGTACTTCGCCAAGCCCGACATGGACCGCTTTACCTCCCAGTTACAATGGTTAGAGTTCTGTACCATGAACGGTTTACTGGTGCCTAACCGTTGGACGGAGAATTTTGTCGCGGCCCATATCGAGCAGGCTCGCTCGACTCGAGAAGAGTCCTTTATATTGGACGGCTACCCGCGTACTGAGCGTGCCGCTGAACACCTGTTGGCGTTCTTGAACTCGATGAATATTCCGGTCTTGAAGGTGTTGCATTTAAGCATCAGTCGCCAGGAAATGATGGCCCGAGCCCAGGCTCGTGGGCGTGAAGATGACGACAACGAATCGCTGCACAAACGTTTTCAGTTTTATATCGAAAATGTTCAGCCCAGCGTGGATTTCATGAAAACCAAGCTGGGGTCCGATCGCATTGCCCTGATCGATGCCCATCAACCGGTCTTCGATGTCACCGAGCAGGGTGCAAAATTCAATCTGGAAGCCTCGATTAAGGCGGTTGTGGGCAGCGTGTTACGTGCACTGGGCGTGCCGCGAGTGGTACTAAACGACTTGCTGAGTAACAGTAAAGAGTGATGCCAGGTACCTAGGCCGTCGGGCTTAGGCACAGCCTGTTCGGGATGGTCCCGTCGGGACCACCCCATTAAGGCTACTGCGCTGCCTTTTGACGCGGCTCGAGGTAGGTCACCTGATTCAGCCCTTTGCGGTACTGATCAACGAAGTGTTGCTGTTCGGTTAAACTCATGGTGCTCGCCTGCAGTTGGGACTGGTAGGCACTGACCATCATTTCCCGACTGTAGCCAACCGAATTCAGCACCTGCTCAATGGAATCGCCTTTGCGGGTATTTTGCAGCAGTAGCTCGCCATTTTCCGCAAAAACGGCATCAAGACTGTTGGTATCGCCGAACAGATTGTGCAGATCGCCGAGAATTTCCTGGTAAGCACCCACCATAAAGAATCCCAACCAGGGCCGCTCATCGGGTTGCCAATTGGGTAGCGGCAGAGTCGACTCGACCCCTTCGCCATCGACATAAAAGTCGATCTTGCCATCGGAATCGCAGGTAATATCCTGCACGATGCCGCGCACAGACGGTTCTCGATCCAGGCCGGTTAAGGGCAGGATGGGAAAGATCTGATCGATCCCCCACACGTCCGGTAAGGACTGGAACATCGAGAAGTTAACGAACAGCTTGGTCGCCATCTTCTCATTTAAGTCGTCGACCATATCCCGATGGGCCCGTTTTGCCGGGTTGAGTTGCAAGCGGATAATGTTGTTGATCGAACGGGTAATCTCTTCGGCGTGGGCGCGTTGGACTAACGTTAAAGTGGCATTGTTATAAGCATCGTGGACGTCGTTGAGAAACGAACAGGCATCGTGATAGAGCTCGGCATAGGGGCGCTCGTGGACCAGGGTGCATTGGTAGCAATACCACAGTTCCTTGAGGATATTAGGGGCATCGTCCAAGGGTTTGTCGGGCACGGTGACATCCGGCGTCTCTTCTTCGGCGACATCGGCAATCAGCACCGCATGGTGTGCGGTGACGGCACGACCGGATTCGCTAAAAATCTTTGGATGGGGCAGCTCAGCCACTTCACAGGCCTGGCGAAAGGCATAGACCACATTGTTGGCGTATTCTTGAGTGGAATAGTTCATCGAGCACGACTCGCGCGAGCGGGTGCCCTCGTAGTCAACACCTAGGCCACCGCCGACATCGACAATGCCAATCGGCACGTCCAAATGGCGCAATTCAACATAGAAGCGTGAACATTCGCGCAAGGCAATCTGGATATCGCGAATATTGGCAATCTGAGAGCCGAGGTGGAAATGCAGCAGTTGAAAACAGCCGAGTTTGTTGGCCGCCCGCAAGCGTTCGGTGACCGCAATGATTTCCGAGGCGGTGAGGCCAAACTTCGACTTCTCACCCCCGGTGTTCTGCCACTTACCCTTGCCGGTACTGGCCAGGCGTGCGCGCACACCCATCCTTGGCAGGACCTTCATCTCCTCGGAAATGTCGAGGATCCAGTCCACTTCCGACGATTTTTCCACTACCAGATAGACATGATGGCCGAGTTTTTCGGCCGATAGGGCGAGACGAATATATTCCTCATCTTTATAGCCGTTGCAGACAATGGTGGTCGGGCCCTTAGAGGCCTCGGCCAGCACTGCCATCAGTTCCGGTTTGCTCCCGGCTTCCAGACCAATCTGTGAGGTGCCCGCCAGGCGTTGGCCGTTGATGATCTCTTCGACTACGCGACGTTGCTGGTTGACCTTGATCGGGTAGAGCGGCTGATATTCATTCTGATAATGCTCATTGGCAATGGCATTAGCAAAGGCCGTGGTAATTTGCGCCACACGATCATGCAGGATGTGTGGGAAACGCACCAATAGCGGTAACTGTAAGCCGTTACTCCGAGCCGCCAAGACGATCTCTTTTAGAGATATATTGTTGGCGACATTGACGATGGTGTCTCCGGCTTCATTTACCGAAAAATACCCCTCAGACCAGCGATTAATGTTGTAGAGTTCGATCGCATCTTTTACAGTCCAGCTCATGGTAAACCTCTAAATTTCGTATGAATCAACCAGTCATGACGCTGGCACAAAGCCCCAAATGCGGTAAGTCTATTGTCATTGCCCAAATTAAGACGGGTTAATGGGGCCACGCAGGGTCCAATACAATGACCGATAGTCTATGAAAATATATCCGGAAGAATAGCTTTTTTTACAGGAGACCCAAAATGACTAGAGAATTTATAAATACTGACTCGGCCCCGGCCGCCATTGGTACCTACTCACAGGCGGTCAAAGTTGGCCAAACGGTCTATCTGTCGGGTCAAATTCCGCTCGACCCCGTCTCGATGACCGTGCTCGACGACGCGATGGCGGCGCAAATCCACCAGGTGTTTAAAAACCTCAGTGCAGTTTGCCAAGCGGCGGGCGGTTCGATGAACGAACTGGTGAAGGTGAATATCTTTCTGATTGATCTGGGTCATTTTGCCCTGGTTAATGAAATAATGGCGACCTACTTTACCCAGCCATACCCGGCTCGCGCCGCCGTTCAGGTATCTGCGCTGCCCAAGGGCGTAGCGATTGAGATTGACGGCGTTTTGGTGCTCAGTTAACGGTCATCGCTAAGGGTCGACTTTCGGGCCTTCAGCGCCGCGCGCGCATCTTGCCAACCCTGCACCTTTATCAGCCATTGCTGCAGTGTTGCGATGGTTAGATGGGCCGCAACCCGACGGGTCAGAAATTTGGGGAGTGCTTTTTTCATATTGGCCCTTAGGCTTTAAAATTGCCGTCGCCGGATGCGCACGGCATACTGCGAAGCCTAGGGTATTTAATGAGTTATTAATGCATGCGTCAAGCCCGCAACAGGCCAATTAAGCGAAAGAACCAAAAGGATTCACGGGTCACCGAATACTACCGGTTTCGAGATTTTTGGGCGCCAGCCTTTTGGCCTACCTGGCTAGGCATCGCTGGACTATATCTGATGGCTTGGCTGCCGGTGGGCCTGCGCCTAGTGATCAGCCGCGCCTTGGCGGCGCTGCTCTATCGCTTGGTCGCGAGTCGACGCAAGGTTGCGCACACCAACATTCGCCTCTGTTTTCCTGAACTCGATGCACCTGCCCAGCAGCGCCTGGTACGCGAGGTGTTTTATGCAAACATCCTAAATTTTTTTGAGACGGCCCAAGCCTGGTGTCGTCCCAAGCCGCGTATGGCTTTGCAACTCGATGGCTTGGAACATCTGGATCAGGCGCGTGCGACGGGCCGAGGGGTGATCTTACTCGGTGGGCACTTTGGTCCGCTCGATATCGCCGGCTCCCTGTTTATTGAGCATTTCGAGTACTCTTTGGTCTATCGCAAAGACGACAACCCACTGTTTAATTACTTTATGACCCGAGCTCGGGAGCGCTACAGCACCGCGACCATTGCGCGCAAAGACATGAAGGGTCTGTTGCGCACACTTAAAAGGGGGGGCACGGTCTGGTATGCACCGGACCAAGACTATGGCCCTAAGGCCTCGGTCTTTGTGCCGTTTTTTGGCGTACCGACGGCGACCATTACCATGACCAGCAAGCTGGCCCAGGCGGGTAATGCCCTGGTGTTGCCCATCAGCGCCTATCGTCGCGCCGACGGGCGCGGCTTTGTGGTTACCATTGAGGCGCCGTTGGCCATTCCCAGCGGTGATGAGGTCGCCGATGCTCGGACCATTAACGCCTGGTTGGAGCGCCGAATTCGTGAACATCCCGAACAATATTTGTGGCTGCACAAGCGCTTCAAGACCCGCCCCGAGGGCGAACCCTCGTTATACCAATGAGTAACCTGATATCGTCCCACAGGGCCAGAGCGTCTGGATAGCCTATCGCTTACGCCTTTAGGCAGTTAACCGCAGAAAGCACCAATGGCCAAGCCAAAACCGAACCCGTGCCCTCACCCAGGGCCAGATTAAGGCTCAGCAAGGGCCGTTGACCCAAATGTTTCATAATGGCGTGCTGAGCAATATGGGATGACTGATGGCTGAATTGGGCATAGTCGATGATCTGCGGGTAGAGGCGATGCAGGGCCAGCAGGGCTGTAGAACAGGCAAAACCGTCAACCAAGAACATCCCACCCAGTTCCGCCGTCATCGCCATAGCGCCCATTATCGCGGCTATTTCAAAGCCGCCCAGATGGCGAACGGTGGACCAAGCATCGCTCAGGTCCTGGCGATGTAAGGCCAGCGCCTGGGTCAGGACATCGACCTTATCGCGGAATAAGATCGGCTCGAGGCGACTTCGGTTGGTCACGGCAACCTCCGGTGGCAAGTCCAACAGCGCAACGCAGAGCGCTGCAGCACTGGTGGTGTTGCCCTGTCCCAACGCGCCGAAGGACAACACCCGGGCCCCTTCCGCCATCTTAAGCGCCGCATGCTCGCTGCCCAGTGTGACCGCCTGATGCATTTGTGCCGTCGTCATGGCCGGCAACATCGAAATATCTCGGGTACCGGCAGCAATTTTTTGGCTATAAAGCCGCGGCTGAGGGTCGATTTCAGCACCGTTTAAACCACAATCTATCACCGACAGCTCAATCTGATATTGAAGGCATGCGACGGCCACTGGCGCCCGTCCAGTCAATATCCGCTGAACCTGGTCGGTAGACGACAGCCGACTGATGTTGGATTGATGTGAGCGGTCATATACGCCGTGGTCGGCACAAAAGACCAGATGTCGCAGCTGCTGTAATTCAATGTCCTGGGTCTGTTGAATGCTGGCCAGTTTGCGCACAACACCCTCCAAGAGTCCGAGTGAAAAGGGCGGCAGACCCAACGCATCAATCTGCGCCTCTAAGCGATCGCCGGCGTCTGAGCGAACCGG